>DJXC01000023.1:0-5079 GCA_002449575.1 Ruminococcus sp. UBA7014 | reverse complement strand
CGGTCACCGATAATCAGTTCACGCTGCCCTCTGCCAATAGGAATCATGGAGTCAATCGCCTTGATGCCTGTCTGCAAAGGTTTATGAACGGATTTTCTGGTGATAACACCGGAAGCGACTTTTTCAATTGGCGCACGTTTTGTGGTATTGAGTGCGCCTTTGCCGTCAATCGGCTGACCGAGTGCATTAACAACTCTGCCAAGCAGTTCTTCTCCGACCGGAACAGACATGATTTCGCCTGTTCTTTTGACGGAAGAACCTTCTTTAATGTCTTCATCAGAACCGAGCAGAACTGCGCCGACACTGTCCTGTTCAAGGTTGAGTGCCATGCCATAGACACCGTTTTCAAACTGAATCAGTTCGCCGGACATGCATTTTTCGAGCCCGTGAATATTGGCGATGCCGTCACCGACTGTGATGACTGTACCAACATCAGACAGTGAAATCTGTGCATGATAGTTCTTAATCTGGTCTTTGATAATACTGGATATTTCATCCGGTCTTAAATTCATAGAGAAAATCACACCTCTTTCTCATAAAATAGGTTTATTTTGATTTATCAGAATCATCTGAATTTTTTCTGCTGTCTTTTTTGATAAAATCATGATAAAGCAGATATGGAATCTCCCAGAAGCCATAATCTAAAAAGCATAGCAAACAAAGCCATCTGCAAGGCGAAACAAGCCCGGCGATAAATAACAGAATACCACCAAATACCGGTACACCAGAGATATGTCTGTTTTCTTTTCTGCTGGCAAATAATGCTCCATAAGTGAGAATTAAACATAACACCCCCAAGAAAGCAATAAATGCATAGGCATACCAGCGGACTTTTATCGGCTGTTCCATTTGCTGGTAGTAATATTTGTGATAACTGGTTTTCCATCAGTATCCAATAAAGGAGTGAAACCAGCTTTGTAATTGTTGTCAATAATAATTTGAACTTCTTTCCCCAGACCTGTGCTTAATGCTTTTTTAAAGATAATTTCAAATCTGTCTGCCATATCAAACCTCATTGTTGTGCAAAAGCCTGCAATCTGCCCTTGATAGAATTATCCATTCTGGTATCACCATACTGGACAATCATACCACCCATGAGGGACTTGTCAACGGATTCACGGAGCAGAATGCTCTTGCCGAGTTTCTGCTGTAATTTTTCTTTCAGGGCGGTTCTCTGCGAATCTTCAAGCGGAACGGCAGATGTCACAAAGACTTCGGCAATCGAGAAGGCTTCATAATAGAGCTTATTGAAAGCGTTACGGATATCGGAAATTCTGTTGATTCTGCGCTTTTCTACCAGAATACAGAGAAAATTTTCAGTAATACCCTGTTCTTCACCGATTACTTTTTTTAATACAGATATTCTTTCTGATAAATCCAGTGTCGGAACGTCAAGGAGTGAAATCAGTTCCGGATATTGCAGCATGAAATCCGTGACCTGATTTATTTCCTGATAAATGCGCTTTTCCTGATGTTCTTCCTGTGCAAGAAGAAACAGGGCTTCGGCATAGACGTGACCTACTGTCTGCTGTGTCATGACTGTTCACCTATATTCTGAATGAAATCATCAATAAGCCGTTCATGGTCAGCTTTATTGATTTCTTTTTCCATAATTTTTTCAGCCAGTTCCATAGCCAGTTCCGAAATTTCGCCTTGTAATTCGGCTTTGGCAAGGCTCTTTTCACGCTCTGTTTCAAGAGTGGCTTTTTCACGGACTGCCTGTGCTTCATGACGGGCTTTTTCCAGAATGGAATCACCCTGTTTCTGTGCTACTTTTTCAGCCCGTTTGATGATAGCATCTGCTTCTTCTTTTGCTCCGGCAATTTTCTGTGCATATTCTTCTTTATCAGAATTGGCAGCATTGAGAGCAGCATCTGCTTTCTGATAAGTACCGTCCACTTCTTGCTGACGCTGTTCCAGAATCGCATCAATGCGCTTGAACAATATCAGCTTGAAGGCTAAGAAAATCAGCCCTGTATTAATCAGCGTGAATAAGATTGTACCGACATCAATTGATAAAAAATCCAATTTTCTGCCTCCTGTAGAGATTAAAGCTTATTGATGAACGGATTTGCAAACATCAGAAGCAGGGCAACAAGCAGACCATAAATACCGGTAGATTCTGCAACGGCGCAGCCGATAAACATAGTTCTTGTAACTGCACCGGAACTTTCCGGCTGACGACCAATAGATTCGCAGGCTTTGCCGACAGCATAACCTTCACCAATACCAGGTCCGATACCGGCAATCATTGCTGTACCTGCACCGATGGCAGATGCGCCCAGTACGATAGCTCTTGACAGTTCTGTGTAATCCACATTGTTGGTTTCCATAATAAGTACCTCCAGATTATTTTTTAATCAATTTTTGTTTATGTCTCAGCATTGCCGTCCGCATTGGAAATATAGACCATTGTCAGCATAATAAAAATAAATGCCTGCATAAAACCGCTGAACAGGTCAAAATACAATGACAGCACTGCCGGGATACCAATAGTCATGAATGCAATGCCGATTTTTGCAGTAACTACAGAAAGCGCATAGTATAACAGGCTCGTGATAACCATACCGCTCACAACATTGCCGAAGTGACGCAGACTCATAGAGACCGGAGTCGCCACTTCACTGAGGATATTAATCGGCAGCATGACCGGAACAGGGTCAACATAGCCTTTCAGATAGCCGCCGAAACCGTGTGTTTTGATGTTCGTCCCGTGAATCAGTACAAACGTAATTAATGCCCATGTCAAAGGCACATTGAAATCTGCTGTGACAGAACGCAGTCCTAACATGCTGATTAAGCTGCCCAGAATCGAGAATGTAAACAGTGCGCCGATATAGGGGGCAAACCATCGCCAGCGTTTTCCCATTGTATCTTCTACAAGCCCGTAAACAGTTTTGACTGCCCATTCGGCGACTGCCTGTTTTTTGGAAATATCTTTCGTTTTCAGGTCACTGGTCAGCCAAAGGAGCAGCAGTGTGACTGCTAAGATAATTATCCAGCTCAGAACAATGGTTTCTGTCAGATGAATAGTAATGCCGCCGACATCAAACGAGCAGACGATTTTAGGACCACTAACATCTACACCGTCGGGAGAACCTCTTAAAAAATCACTGATGCTCAAAAATAAATCCCTCCTGCCTTAATATTTTTTAGATTTTTTGTTTGAGTGAACAGAGAAAATGCCGAATAAAATTTTCGGATAGAGAAACGGCAGAACTGCTGTGATTGTACTGACATGTTCTGACATCAGTCCGGCGGCAATGACTGCCGAGGCAATCAGCACCCGGATAAGATAACCTTTGAAGTCTCTGGTTTTTCCGTGATATACAGCATTCAGGATACTTCTCCGGAGCAGCAACAGATTACACATCATGCCAACGCTTCCCAAAAGCAGACCAGTCAGTACGGCAATGCGGAATTTTACCATGATGAAAGAAACTATCCAGACAAGCAAATCCAGAACAAGTGTTCCGGCTGCTACAAAGTGCAGTTCTTTGTGTAAATCTTCCTGCATTGCTTCACCTCATTTCTATCTGTTCACACAATATTAATTATACTATGATTTTGCAGATATGTCAAGAATCATGAGAAAAAAACAAAAATAAATTATTTTTTCTATGAAAAAAGCTGACTGTAAATTCTACAGTCAGCTCCCAATCATCATATAATTAATTACTAGTATATATTTTAGCATATTTTTCCGGATTTGTCAATATACAAAAAGCAAAATCCTCTGCACAGAATACAGAGGATTTTGTAAAAATTATACTTCAATTTTACCCCTGCGCTTGACATGCAGCGCACGGTCACGGATTTCACCGACTGCCGGATTAATTGCCTTGACCGGATATTTTTTCTCATCATCAAGTTCTGCCATCTCAAATACAGGAAGCAGAATTTCAAGCTGTTCACCGGTTTCGCCTTCGCCTGTCAAAGCAGGGTAGAAGTGCGGATTCGGAATCATTGCGCCATTGCGAAGCAGTGCAATTTCAGCGTTTTTCGGGTCTTTGGCATGTTCCAGAATCAAGTCGCCGTTATCAGAGAATTTAATATGCACAAAGCGTGTGCCTTCCTGTTTGGAAAGATTTTCCACACTGGAAGCAACTTGTAAATAAGCTGCACCGGCATTCTCTCTCTTGGCGTTCATACGAGCCTTGAATTCTTCCAGATTTTGACGGAGTTTTTTATTCTCTGTCTGGAGAACGGCATACTGTTGTTCTGTTGTATGCAGTTTTTCCTGTAATTCCGCATGTTTCTGGGTAGTTTGAATCGTCATCTTGTCCAGTTCGGATTGTAAATGTTCATTCTGTTCGAGTGCGTTTTCAAGTTCAGAGCGCAAGTCTTCATTTTCTTCGGTAACTTCTTCGAGCTGTGTGCGAATATCACTGGAATTTTCTTCATCAAAAGCATCAAGGGCAGCACTTGCAGATTGCTGGGTTTTAAGTTTTTCATTTTCTGTCTGGAGAGATTTAATTTGATTAGCAGCATTCAGGAGAGCTGTCCGGAATTCATCGTTCTGCTGAATAGTAGTATCCAGTTCAGAATATAATCCGTCAATTTCTTCTTTATCTTTCTGTTGTTTGGCAATCGATGCAGAAAGTCTGTTTTCAAGTTCCTGTTTTTCCTGCATAAGTTTTTCCTGTGCTTCAGAACCAGAAGTCTGTTTTTCTTCCAGTTGTGACTGGAAATTCTGTGCTTGGGTAACAGCGAACTGCAACTGTTCTGCAAGTTCCTGATTTTCACGGGAAAGCTTGATTTTTTCAGATTTCAGAGCTACAAGTTCCTGATTGTCGGCATTTTGCTTTCCGGAAAGTGCAGCGTTTAAAGCTTCAATCTGTTCAGAAGCGGCTTGAAGCTGTTCTTCCACGGCTTGTTTTTCGGCAAGTTCGGAAGTCATGGCTTCAATTCGAGTTTCAAGTTCTTTTTTCCGCTGTGCCAGTTCATCACGTTCGGACTTGACAGAAGTGATTTCCTGACTTTCAGAATTCTGCCGTTTGGAAATTTCAGTAATTAAATCATCAATCTGCTGAGAAGCATCTTTCAGTTGTTCTTCAAGTTCCTGTTTTTCAGCAACTA
>DJXC01000010.1 GCA_002449575.1 Ruminococcus sp. UBA7014 | reverse complement strand
ATAAATCACATCATAATTCTGATTTACCAGATGGACAGACATTCCGTTGCGTGTTTCCGGATTATCGAACACACTTTCCAGTTCTGTTGCATAGAAAGATGTCATATACAAATATATTTTACCACATTCAAATATTTTTGTCAGCAGAGCAAAAAATGCAATAAAAAAAATAAAAATTGCAATTGCAATTTTTAAGAAGTTATGCTAAAATAAAAAGAGATAAAATTTATTCACAGAAAATAAATATTTTGGAGGAATCACTCATATGAAAAATAAATTCAAGAGACGGCTTGCCGCTTTCTGTGCGGCTGTTCTGAGTATCATGCCAATGTCCGGAACGGCTCTTACAAAAGTCAGTGCTGCTGAAAATTTAGTTGCTTTTCCGGGTGCAGTCGGTGCAGGCAAATATGCAACCGGCGGACGTGGCGGCGAAGTCTATCATGTCACAAACCTGAACGATTCCGGTACAGGCTCATTCCGTGATGCTGTCAGCAAATCCGGCAGAATCGTTGTTTTTGATGTCAGCGGTACTATTGAACTGAAAAGCAATATTCTTTGTCAAAGCAATATCACCATCGCCGGACAGACCGCACCGGGTGGCAGCGGCATTACACTCAAAAATTACAAAATGGGTATGAGCGGTGATAATATCATTTGCAGATTTATCAGCTCCCGTCCCGGTCCTTATGCTTCCACCAGTTCCGGCAATGATGCATGGGGCGGAGCAAAAGGCTCTAATTCAATTATTGACCACTGCTCTATGGGCTGGACAACAGATGAACAGTGGGGATTATACTCCAATAACCAGTATTATACAGTACAGTATTCTGTATTAGGTCCTGCTGATTCCTGGGGCGGACATTCCAAAGGACTGCATGGTTTCGGTATTATGATGGGCAAAGGCTACCTGACATTTGACCATAATTTAATTATTCACAACATTTCCAGAAACTTCCGTGGAAAAGTCGAAGGTCAGCAGACTGCCGATTTCACGAATAATATTATCTATGACTGGGGTTATCAGACGGCATACGGCACAATCGGTCATCTGAACTATGTCAATAATACGCTCAAAGCCGGAAACAGTACAACAGGCGGCTATCACTGGATGTATGTCGACAGCGGTACAAAGCCAGAAAACTTTAAAGTCTACTGTGCCGGAAATCAAATGATTATGCAGGACGGTAGTCTCAACAGCATCACTAATGACAACTGGGCAGGTGTAACTGTAAAAGAAACTATTGGCATTACCAAAGATGACTTATACAGTGCTGCACCGTTTCAGACAACTCTTAACGGCGAAAATGTTTCGACAGCTTCCACATGTGAAAGTGCAGCAGATTCTTATCAGCATGTTATCAGCTTCGCCGGAAACGGCATTGCTTCCGATAAAAGAACAGCAATTGACCAGCAGTGCGCCTATGAGACCGCTAACGGCACAGGCTCATGCAGCGGTACTTCGGCTTATTCAGAAGCAACAGATGCAAATAAAACTAATATTGACAAATATCATATCCAGTGCGGTGTTACTTATACTTATCCCTCTGCTGTCATGACGAAAGAAATCACTGATAATGACAATGACGGCATGGATGACGAATGGGAGGAACTCCGTGGACTGAATCCGAATGACCCGACTGATACCAATGGTGACTACTGCGGACAGGGTTATACCAATATTGAATATTATATCAATGACTTAACCGTTAATGCGTTCCCGGAAGGTGTTGTGACACCTTCTCCGGAAACAGGTTCTGCTCTGGAATATACTTCTGCATTTGAGCAGAGAGAAGCAGAAAATTTTGACACTCAGGAAGGTATTATAGCAGAAGATACTTCTGATGAATCCGGAAATCAGAATATTGGCTATATCGAAAACGGAGATTATGCATTATACAAACGTCTTGACTTCGAGGACGGCGCAAAGAGTTTTACAGCAAGATTATCAGGCAATGCTGCTGGAATAGAATTATATCTTGACAATCTGAACACTCCTGCTGCAAAAATTTCTTATTCCGGAACAGGCAGTTTCGGGAAATGGGAGACAGTCTCTTTCAATATTCCGACGATTACCGGAAAGCACAATTTATATATCAAATTCACCGGCGGAGAAGGTTATCTTGTCAATATGAACTGGTTTCAGTTCAATAAAGAAGCAATCCCAGTAGATGGTATCCTTGCAAAGAATCTGTTTATAAATGATACTGAAAACGGTGGTGACTGGAAATTTGCAGAAAATGCTGCTGTTGGCTCTCCGGTATTTGGTGACAGAGATTTCACATTTACAGCTCTTCCGGAAGCTTTATCCGGTGCAGAACAAATTCTGACCGCCTGTGATTCCAAGAATTATACTGATGAAATACTTGCTTCTGCAATTCCTGCAAAAGATATTACAGTTTATGTTGCTGTTGATTCCAGAGTAGAAAATACTCCAGCATTTCTGAACGGCTGGACAAAAACTGACATGACAGCAACTTCTTCCAATGATGTAAATTTTATCATCTATCAAAAAAACTATCTTGCAAATCAGGATGAAGATATTATTTTCGGCTCAAACGGACAAGCTGCTTATTGTGTGAATTATACAGTATTCTTAAAAGAACTGTCTGTTGAACCAGAACCCACTGAAACAGAACCCAC
>DJXC01000089.1 GCA_002449575.1 Ruminococcus sp. UBA7014 | reverse complement strand
AATGTATTGGGGTTCTGGTTCAGATTTTCAGTAAAGGCAACCTGACGGCAGCACGGCTGATTTTCAAGAGCAGGTTCTTCGGCGCATCTGTAGACAATTTCATAGCCCTGACTTGCTGCCAGAGAGGCGTAGGGAGAGTATACAGAAGCGGCATCAATTGTGGCATTGGCAAGCGCAGCATAAGCATCTTTCTGGCTGTCAAAATAGACAATATTTACTTTGTCTTCGCCCTCACCAATTGGAATATGTGCGTTTTTCAGGAGAATCTGCAATTCTGCATCCTGCACACTATTTTTAACAGAAGCAACATTTCTGCCTTTCAGGAGTTCCACGCCTTTTGCATCTGTATTTTCAGTAAATTCTTTCTTGATGACATAGCCGTGACCGTTTGTCATTGCACCGCCGAAAATAGTCAGGTCATGTCCCTGACTCTGGAATGTCAGAGACGGTACAGAACCGATAAAGGCAGCATCCAGTTTTCCGGATTCCAGACCGGTTGCAAGTTCGCCGGCACTGGAGAACTGTGTCAGTGTAACGTTCAGACCCTGTGCCTCGAAAAAGCCTTCCTCCTTAGCGACAAATGCCAGCAGGTGAGCTGTTGAATTCAGGTGTCCAAGTTCAAAAGTTGTTTTTTCAAGTTCGGCTGTAGAAGCAAGTGCTTCTTCGGCAGAACCGCAGCAGTCAGCAGCGGAATTTTCTTTGCAGCAGTCTTTTTCGGAATCTTTGCAGCAATCTTCTTCAGTCGTTACTGCAACAGCAGGGCTGACGGATTCTGCTGACTGGTTGACTGCTTCCGCAGCAGAACCGCAGGCGGTAAGAGAAGTGAGAAATGCAAGTGCAAGCGCACTGAAAATAATTTTATTTGATTTCATAAATCATCACAAATCCTTTCTTAAAAAGCTCATAAAACAGTAAACTGCAATTCAGTTCACATTCGTTTCAGGTGCATGGAAAACTGCCCCTTTCTGTAGAGATTTATTTTCTGTTTCTGTTATTATTATACACTTATAAAACCTATCTGTCAAATATGTAAATATAATAATTACTTATCAAAAAAATCTATGACGTATACACGCCATAGATTTTTCTGTATTTTCATCTGTGATGACCGCCGCCCCCGTGACCGCCGTGAGAATGCCCGCCGCCGGAATGGTGGCTTCCGCCGCTGCTTCGTGAACCGGAACTGCTGGAAACATGTGTTTTGGAGGTGCGTGTTCGGATAAATCTGTCAGATTGTTCGGTGTATTGCACCGTTTTTTTATTCAGGTAGGTCGATGGTACAGTCTGATAGATGAATCTGTATTTTGACCGTACTGCCGCACTGGTAATCACAGCGGCGAAAATTCCAATAAATAAGCCAATGATACCGCCTTTTACCAAGTTTCCAATATTAATATAAGGCTTTGTACTTGTGGTGATAACCTGCCCGTTTTCAACATGATAATATTCATGATATACATCATCATAAATCCAGTATCTGTCCGGAATGCCGATTTCATAATAATTTTCAATCTGGTCGGCAAATGCCATAACTGCTCCGAAAACATCTTCACTCCCTACAGGATAAAGATATTTTTCAACTGCATACAGCATAGAATCCACTCTGTTGCTCCGGCTGCTGTTGGTATAATAGAACTGTCCCAGTCCGGAAGTAGAAATATAATCATACGGGTGTGCATTGCTGCTCACGTCGATATAAATGCAGATACCGTTTGTTTTCTGCCCATAAAGCTGGTCATAGGCAGAATCTGCTGCACTTTCGATAGTCGCATCAGAACGGGGTTCATTTCCCAGAATCACAACGACATTCATGCCAGTATGTTCAGCGGCTTCGGTAAGACGTTCATAGGCTTCGGCAAATTCTTCTGATGAAAGGCGGCTGCCTTCATCATATAGCTGCATTTCGGCAGCAGATACTGTATACACAGGAATACACAGCATCATCAGCAGAATTGTCAGCAGTACAATCAGATATTTTTTCACAGCAGCAAGCCTCCTAACGTTCCGAGAATTGTCGCACCCAGTGCAATCAGAATGCATAGTCTGGAAAGTTTGCCACTGTCAAGCGGCGGTGTACCTGCCTGTTTTCCCGTCTGTCCATTAATGGCAAAATCATACTGTTTTCCCTGATACATATAGGACATGAACCAGACCGGCAGGAGCATATACTGCCATTTTGTCTGCAAAATATTCATATCAGACTGAATTACCCGGACAGAGTCATATCCTGTCATGGATGCCCTTAACATCTGGTCACTGCCATTGACGGCACGGTTGCGGATACGAGGGAAAACCTGTGATTTGTTCACATCATATTTATCAGACATGAAACCGCTCAGATATGCCATTTCAAAGGCAACTGTCTCACGATAGTCAAACGGCTCAATGGCTTCCATCAGGTCATCCGGCACTTTTGATTCGCCGTCTGCCGGAATGCCTTCAAAATCCAGTTCTGCATTACGGATTACTTCATATTCTTTAACTTCTGTATAATGATAATCACCAGAAGACCAATGACGGATTTTATGACATTCTGCATTCATTCTGCCGTGAATATGACAGTCTGCCACCCAGAACGGCACATAAACACCGTGCAGATGCAGAAGCTGACTTTCTGAAACAAAATCTTTCGGCAGAAATTTTCGCTGGCTGCACCAGTTCTTAAAAATATCAACAGCCTGCTGACGGGATATTTTGAACGGAATGACTTTTGAGGGGCGGTACTCACCGGATAACCTGCCTTTCAGCACAACAGGATTATGACAGTAAATACATTCTGTTGCCGTTGTATTCAGGTCAGTCATCAGTTCTGCACCGCAGCTCTGGCAGGTATAAAGCTGATTATTTTCAGCAAATTCGTCCTGTGCCGGCGCAATCTGCTGATTTTCTGCCTGCATTTCTTCATTTGCGGCTTTGCATTCTTCAATCGTGAAGAAACTGTCACAGAATTCACAGGAAAAGCCTTGCTTGTTCGGATTGAAACGCAAATCGGCATTACAGTTGGGACATTTGTACTGTATGCTTGACATATCCTGAACATCAGATGCCATGTAAAACCCTCCTTATAGTAAATTTTTTTATAATTATGAACGTCTTTTTCCGCACCGGGAACAGAAGTTTCCGGTATTCGTCAGTCCGCAGGAACAAGTCCAGCAGTTCCGTGGGTCAGGTTTTTTTCTGCCGCAGACAGAGCAGAAATCTCCGTAATTTTCCGAACCGCACTGACATGCCCATGATTTCCGCAGATTCAGCCGGGAATGTCGTTCTGTCTGTGCCGGAGCAGGAGGGGAAACAGGATTTTGATTTATCATAGCGTTCCGGTTGCGGATTTCGATTAATTCCCGGCTCTGGTCGTCATAGCTGATATTGCCAATGCCGATGGAAACCAGTTCAATTCCCCGTTTTTCTTTCCAGAGGTCATCCAGCTGAGAATTTAAATATCGGACAATGTCCTGACTTTTTGCGCCCAGACTGGAAGCCCGGACTCCGTCCTGTGACATCTGGCTGACTGCCCCCTGCAATGCCATCAGAAATTCTTCCAGACACTGGTCAGATAATACCTGTGTGGAAACGTAATCTGCATTGCGGGGAACAACTTCTTCAAAAAATTTGAGCGGGTCAGTAATCCGGATAGAATATGTCCCGTGACAGCGGATAAATAATTCTGCATTATAGAAATTATCAAAATACTGGAGCGGATTTCTTGTGCCGAATTTTAAACCCTTGATTTCCTGCAAATTCAGAAAATATACCTCCTGACTTGCCGAAGGCTGACCGCCGTATTTGATTCTCTGGAATGTTTCTTTCACAGCGGCACTTAATTCGCCGTTGAACATGGAAGGCGCAGACGAAAGCCAGACTTCATAGTTGCCTTCTGTTGCGCAGTAATCGACAATCTGACCGCCGTCACAGAGAATCATGAGCTGATTGGGTGCAATCTTGATTTTTGAGCCGTTGGAGATGGTCTGCACTCTTGAATATTCATTGCCGTTCTTGCCTCTGATAACACGAACGCCTCTTGTCATAAGAATATTATTATCCATCCGGTCAGAAACAATATATTCCAGCCACTGTGCAGCAAGTGAGCCGCTGACGGCACTGGCTGTTGCCTGAATAATACCCATTATTCCGCCCCTTTCTATCATGATTTTTTCAGTTTGCTATTTAAAATATGTGTGATAAATCAGAATTTACAACTATTTTCTTCCGTATTTCTTTAGCTTATTGTAGAAATAAATACAGGCTTCTGATTCACTTTTGAATGTGGTTAATCCTGTTCTGCTTCCTCTTTCACTGTAATATACAATCCAGTTACCGCCTTCGGCTGTTAAGCATAAGACTTCATTTGGAAGTCCGCCTTTTAGTATGGAATAACAGCTTTTGGGAACATTTGCAATTTTAAGTTTTCCTTCAAGCTCTTTTATGTTCATAATCATTCCTTATTTGTTCTTTGTAAAATTCCGATTTACCTTAGCAGATTATAATTTTCTGTTGTCGATAACACGCTTTGCCTTGCCTTCAGAACGGGGCAGGGATTTCGGTGCAGTAATGGTAACTTTTGTCATGATGCCGACAACAGACTTAATCTGGTCACGGATATATTTCTGTAATCTCTGCATTTCGCCGAGGCTGTCAGTCTGTGCAAAGATTTCTTCTGTCATTTCTACTTTGACTTCAAGTGTATCAGAATTATTCACTCTGTCAACGATTAACTGATAATGCGGTGCAACACCGGGAGTTCTGACAAGCACGGTTTCAATCTGGGACGGGAAGACGTTGACACCACGGACAATAATCATATCGTCAGTTCTGCCGGTAATGCGTCCCATTCTGATTGTCGTTCTGCCGCACTTGCATTTTTCGTTGTAAAGTGTGCAGATGTCATGCGTTCTGTAACGAAGCATCGGCATTCCTTCTTTGGTGATAGTTGTAAATACCAGTTCGCCGGGTGTTCCGTAAGGAAGCTGTTCTTCTGTCACAGGGTCGATAATTTCAGCAATTACATGGTCTTCGTTGATATGTGCGCCGTTCTTTTCCTGACATTCAAAGGCAACACCCGGACCTGCAATTTCAGTCAGACCGTAAATATCACGGGCATCAATGCCAAGTGTTTCTTCGATATGCTTTCTCATTTCTTCTGTCCATGGTTCTGCGCCGAATAGTCCGGCACGGAGTTTAATATCTTTTCCGGGAACAAGTCCTGCATCACGGATGGATTCACCCAGATAAGCTGCATAAGAAGGTGTACAGCACAGAATGGTACTGCCGAGTTCCTGCATCATCATAATCTGACGCTGTGTGTTGCCGCTGGACATGGGAATCACCATTGCACCGACTTCTGTTGCGCCCTGATGTGCGCCCAGCCCGCCGGTGAACAGTCCGTATCCATAACAGACCTGAATAATATCTTTCTCATCTGCGCCGATACCTGCCATAGCACGGGCAACCATATCTGTCCAGATTTTCACATCATGTGCAGTATAGCCGGAAACAATCGGCTTTCCGGTTGTACCGGAAGACCCCTGAATTCTGACAATTTCTTCCTTCGGAACGGCAAACAGCCCAAACGGGAATGTATCTCTTAAATCTGTTTTTTCAGTAAACGGCAGAAGTTTCAGGTCATCAACAGACTGAATATCTTCCGGTGAAATACCTTTTGCATTCATACGTTCTCTGTAGAGTGTGACATTGTCATAGACATGTTTTACAGTTTTGCGAAGCCGTTCGCTTTGCAGGGCTTTTTTCTGTTCCGGATTCATGCATTCCATATCCGGCTGATAAATTCTGGGTTCAGACATAAAAATTAAACTCCTTTTCTGTATAAAAATCTCACGAATTTTATAATATGCATACATGAATATTTTACACTAAAATCATCATTTTGTCAATACGCTTTTCAGAAATTTGATTTCTTTGTTTTTTGTGAAAAATACTTGTTTTTTTCTATAAAATATGCTAGAATAATAATTGATATTTTAATGTGATTGGAGTTTTTTGACATGACAGGACAGAACTATACTTTGATAGGCTATCCGCTGGGGCATTCTATGTCACCATGGATTCACGAAAGATTATTTCAGCTTTCCGGAAAACAGGCAGATTACAGCCTGACGGAAATTCCGCCGGAAAAACTGGAAACAAAAATTCCGGAACTGAAAAAATTAAACGGCTTTAATATCACCATTCCGTATAAAACAGAAATCATTCCTTTTCTGGATAAGCTTGACGAAAGTGCAGAATTATATCATTCTGTCAACTGTGTGGCAGTAAATTCTGACGGTAAGGCATTCGGCTATAATACGGACTGTGCCGGCTTTGTCAGAAGTGTACCCTCTTTGGGCGGAAAAGTGCTGCTGATTGGCTGCGGCGGTGTCGGTCGCATGATGGCGATTGAAGCCGTTATCCGTGGCGCAGAACTGACAATTTCAGAACCGAATCAGGCAAAGGCAGAAACACTTGTGCAGGAAATCAAAACAATAAAACCAGAAGCACAGATTCGTCTTGCAGATGCCAGTCAGCTGGAGGAAAGTTTCGACTTGATTATGAATGCTTCTCCGGTGGGCATGTTCCCGAAAGTGAATCACTGTCCGGTCAGTGATAATCTGATTCAGAAATGTACTGCTGTTTTTGATGTGATTTATAATCCGACAGAAACGCTTTTCATGAAGAAAGCAAAAGCTGCCGGAAAAATAACTGTCGGCGGTGCGGCAATGCTCGTCTGGCAGGCAGTCAGAGCGCATGAAATCTGGTATTATTCTAAATTCCAGAAAGAGGATATTGAAAATCTGATTTCCGAGATGGAACAGGAAATTGATAAATTATTCCCGGTCAAAAAGGAGAAACAGGTATGACTATTTTTCTATGCGGATTTATGGGCTGTGGAAAATCTACTGTCGGCGAGAAATTAGCAAAAAAATTAAACTGTGATTTCATTGATATGGACAACTATATCGAACAGCAGGCAGATATGAAAATTCCGGAAATTTTTGAGAAGTTCGGTGAACCGTATTTCCGTGACCTTGAAACACAGGCTGTCCGGGATTTGTCCGAACGTTCCGGTGTGATTGCCTGCGGCGGTGGTGCAATGCTCCGGAATATCAATGCTGAAATCGCCCGGCAGAACGGCTATGTTGTTCTGCTTGACGTGCCTTTCCGGACATGCTGGTACAGAATCGCCGATTCGGACAGACCCATCGTCCGGAAAAATACCCGTCAGCAACTGGAAGATTTATATCAGAAGCGGTATGTGATTTATAAAGCCCATGCCACACATATTGCAGATGCTTCCCATAGTCCGGCTGCTGCTGTTTCGGAAATTCTGAATGTCTTAGGTATTGAATGCAAGGAGAATTAATTTATTATGATAATCTATAACGCTGAAGTTTATTCTATGACCGAAGATATGCATTTTTACGGTTATGTTGAAGTCAGAGACGGAAAAATTACTGCTGTCGAACAGGGGAAGCCGGATTCTGTATCAGAATCGGATATTGATGCACAGGGCGGCTTATTATTCCCCGGCTTTATTGATGCACATACACATCTTGGCATCATTGAAGACGGCATTGATTTCGAGGGCGATGACTGCAACGAAATTTCTGACCCGTTTACACCACAGTTAAGAGCGATTGACGGAATTAATCCGTATGACAGATGCTTTCAGGAAGCCCGTCAAAACGGAATCACTTCTGTAATGGTTTCGCCGGGCAGTGCCAATGCCTGCGGCGGTGAAATGCTCCTGATGAAAACATTCGGCAGATGCACCGATGAAATGATGATTCAGCCTTGTGGTATGAAGTTCGCACTCGGTGAGAATCCCAAATCTGTTTACAGCGACCGTGAGGAAATGCCCGTCACCCGTATGGCAACAGTGGCTCTGATTCGGGAAGGACTCCAGAAAGCAAAGCTTTATTCTGAACGGTTGCAGCGTTTTGAGGAACACCCTGATGAGGAAGAACCACCGGAATATGATGCAAAATGTGAAGCCCTTCTTCCACTTCTGGAAGGAGATATTAAGGCGCATTTTCACTGTCACCGTGCGGACGACATCTGCACAGCAGTGAGAATCTCAAAAGAATTCGGCTTGGACTTTGTGATTATTCACGGAACAGGCGCACATATTGCCGCTGATTTGTTTGGCGAATGGGGACTGTCCGTGATTGCAGGACCTATCATCTGTGACAGATGCAAGCCCGAAATGAGCAAACTCGAAATTTCAAACGCTGCGAAATTATACGAAAAAGGTGTGCATATCGCTATCTGTACTGACCATCCGGAAGTGCCGATTCAGTATCTGCCACTATCGGCAGCACTGGCAGTCAAAGGCGGACTTCCCAGAGAAGCTGCACTCCGGGCAATTACTTCCGAAGCTGCCGATATTCTTGGCGTTTCTGACAGAATCGGCAGAATCGAAACCGGACTTGATGCCGATTTGGTTTTATTCAGAGATGACCCGCTGGATATTATGAATGCCCCTGTTTTCGTTATGATTAACGGAAAAATAATGGAGGATTAACACATGAGAGAAATTCATATTCAGGAAATTACAGATACTGTAGCAGAATTATGTATTCAGGCGAATAAGATTCTGCCCGAAAATTTAGAGAAAAAAATAGAAAGCTGTGCCGGAGAGGAAAAGTCTCCTGTCGGCAGAGCTGTCTTTGATGATTTAATTGCCAATCTGCAAGCCGCAAGAGAAGAAAATTTTCCTATCTGTCAGGATACCGGAATGACAGTTGTATTTGTCGAACTCGGACAGGATGTGCATCTTGTTGGCGGAACACTTCGTGATGCCGTCAATGCCGGAGTTGCCAAAGGCTATACAGAGGGCTATTTAAGATGTTCTGTTGTCGGTGACCCGCTCGAAAGAGTCAATACAAAAGATAATACCCCAGCGGTTCTGCATCTGGAACTTATCGAAGGGGAAAATATCCGGATTACTGTATGTCCGAAAGGATTTGGAAGTGAAAATATGTCTCAGCTGAAAATGATGACCCCGGCAGCTTCTCAGGAAGATATTATTCATTTTGTCGTTGACTGTATCGCAAAAGCCGGAAGCAATCCCTGTCCGCCGATTGTGGTCGGCGTAGGAATCGGCGGAAATTTTGAAGAATGTGCCTTGCTTGCCAAGAAAGCACTCTGCCGTGATGCAGGTATCCGCAATCCGAAGCCGCTCTATGCAGAACTGGAACAGAAAATGCTGGAGAAAATTAATCAGCTCGGCATAGGTCCGCAGGGATTCGGCGGTACAGTAACGGCTTTATATGTCAATATCGAAGAAGGGGCGACTCATATTGCCGGACTGCCTGTTTCTGTGAATGTAGGCTGTCATGTGACACGTCACGCAGAAAGGGTGTTATAATATGGCTGTCAGAACCAAAGGCAGGCGGAAAATTATCTGCAACGGAAATACTTATATCTGGCATATCAAGCTCGGTTATGATGACCCTTATCACTGGCTTCACATCATGGCGGAGGATAAGCATCTGCATGTGATAATTCCGATAGATGATGAAAACTATACCGATTTGCCGTTTCCGATTCCGGAAGCGATTACACCAAAATTTGTTGCAGAGGTGATTCAATGGGGAGAAGCTTTATTATCCGCCCAAAACAGAAAAGTATAATTCAAATTGAGGAATTATTCAGGATAATGCAAAATTTTCCGGAATTTTCTCTGGACTTGTCTCAGGTACAAATCCGGCAGAATCAGGATTTTGTCAGTTTCCGCATTCCGGAAGCGGAAAGCAGTTTTGTGTTTCTCAGCTTTGGAAATCATCACTATTCTGTTGAAAGCAGAGCAGTTGATTATTCTGCACAGAGCCGGAAATTATTTCTTGCTGTCACCTGTGCAGCGGCAGTTCTGACTGATGGTACAGTGAATTCCGCAGACGGTGCTTGGTATAATCCGGATAAATTTTATTCTGGTGCGGAACTTTGGAATGAATTTATCACTTTGAAAGAAAATTTCAGGCATCAGCCGCTGTTCGTCTGGAAAAATCAGCTCAAGGGGACATGCTATCTGGAATTTCAGATTTGTGAAAATCCAAATCCAGTCCGGAACGGGAAAACTTGTCTTGATAAAATTCAGAACTGGAAAGAAGATTCTCTTTATCTGGACATTGGCAATGTGGAAGAATATAATAAATTTTACGAACTCTATGCAATATATTTTCAGAATGCACTGTTTCCGAACGGGCAGCACGGTTTTGACCCTTACGGAATCAATTATTATTCGCCAGAAGAAACCGTGAATATCCGGCAGGCTTTACAGGCGGAACATCTGCCGGAACTGCTGAATTTTTTAGAAGACATTTCCATGATGCAGAAATTCAACGGATTCTATATTCTGGGAATTTAACCGGAAATGAAAATATCATTTTCTTCAATATGACGGAGTGTCTGATATAAATCATCCATCCGGCGGAATTCTTTCTGAAGCTGGTCTGTGATAAAAGCTTCCATATCGGAATCACCGGCTTTTCTGCGCTGTTCCATTTCTTTTGCAAGGTTAATAAAATTATTATGACAGGCGTTCAGGGCTTTCCAGTAAGTATTGAATTTTTGATAGTCCATAAATTCACCCCCTTTGTATACTATATATTATAAACCCATTGTGAGTTTATGTCAATCGGTAAAATGAATAAAATATTAATTTGAAATTTGTCAATTATTCCTAAAGGAGTGATATGATGCCAGTAAAATATAAAATGGATGTTCTGAAAGCCTTAAAAGATGCCGGGTATAGCACTTATCGTATACAAAAAGAAAAAATTCTTGGTCAAAGAACTTTACAGCGAATCCGTGAGGGAAAAGATATTTCTTTTGAAGTATTAGGCAGGCTGTGCGAACTTCTGCAATGTCAGCCAGCAGATATTTTAGAATATGTTGAAGAAGATAATAACCAATAAGGAGATTGATTTTTTATGTTGTTAGCAATTGATGTCGGAAATACCAATATTGTACTCGGCTGTTTTGATGAAGAAAATCATATTCTGTTTCGGGAAAGAATATCCACAAACCAGTCCGCAACGGCTCTCGAATATGCCGCTGGAATCCGTACGGCTCTCGAAATGCATGATATTGATAAAAATCTGATTGATGATGCCATTATTTCTTCTGTTGTGCCGTCTGTTACAGCAACACTGAAAGAAGCTGTGATGAAATATACCGGAAAAAAAGTCATGATAGTCGGCGCAGGAATCAAGACCGGACTGAATATTGTCATTGATAATCCGGCACAGCTCGGCTCGGATTTGGTTGTCGATGCTGTCGCCGGACTGCATGAATATCCTGTGCCGCAGATTATCATTGATATGGGAACAGCAACGACTCTTTCTGTGATTAACGCTAAAAGACAATATATCGGCGGTGTTATCATGACGGGAATGGCAGTTTCTATGAATGCCCTTGTCGATAAAACTTCTCAGTTACCAAAAATCAGTTTTGAAGCCCCTAAAAAAGTGATTGGCTCGAATACTATCGACTGCATGAAATCGGGTATCATGTATGCAACAGCAGCTTCTCTTGACGGCATGATTTCCAGAATAGAAGAAGAACTCGGCGAAAAATGCACTGTTATCGCAACAGGCGGACTTTCCGGAACAGTAGTGCCGCTTTGTAAATCTGAAATTATTCTGGACGATGATTTGTTGCTGAAAGGCTTGTCACTGATTTATCAAAAAAATAAGTCCTAATGATTGACAAGTTTTGGGAGGCTTTTATGACACTTGCTGCGTTCTTGTCAGAAAAAGCCGTTTCTGCCTGTGACGGTATGACAGCATTATTTTCGGGCATTGCGAATGCAGTTGTTTCTAAAATATCACAAACACCGAATCCAGAAATAAAAGCTCCGATAATAGTTTGTGTTTTGCTCGGCATTTTTTCTGCTGTGC
>DJXC01000209.1 GCA_002449575.1 Ruminococcus sp. UBA7014 | reverse complement strand
CGAGCAGTATTAATCAAGTAAGCAGAGGGCTTCATCAAGCTGAGTGTTTCTTTATTTATCAGATTTGCTGTCTGTTCTGTCAGTGGACAGTGAATGCTGACAACATCTGACTGCTGAAAAATTTCTTTCTGTGCAACAAGTTCATACGGACAGGATTCCGGTCTGGTTCTGGTACTGACAAGCACACGCATTCCGAAGGCATCAGCAGCTTTTGCCACATGCTGCCCGATACTGCCGAAGCCTATCACACCGAATGTTTTCTGATACAGTTCATGCACGGGGTACGGAAAATAAGAAAATACCGGACTGCGTTCCCATTCTCCTGCCTTAACAGCATGATGATATTTCATCAGATTTCCGGCTAAAGCAAACAGCAGTGCAAATGTATGCTGTACTACTGCATGTGTGGAATATGCCCCGGCATTGCAGACGATAATTTTTTTCTCTGTTGCTGCCGGAATATCAATATTATTATACCCTGTTGCAAATAAGCCGATATACTTCAGATTTGGACATTTCCCGATAACTTCTCTGGTAATGGGGGTTTTATTGCAGAGAACTGCATCTGCATCACCGATTTTTTCAGCGACTTCTTCCGGCTTTGTCGTACCGTTGCAGACAACTTCCCCATACTGTGAAAAAATTTCCAGAATATGTGTTTTCATATCCGGCAGTGCAAGTGTATCGCCGTCAGGAATCACAATTTTCATGAAACATTTTCCTCCTGAACAGATTCTTGTGTATCTGTTTCTGACATTTTCTTTTTATCTACTGTGACCGACAGCACACATGACAGAATCAGTGCTGCAAACTCCACTATTCCCAGACCATAGAAAAAACTCATACTGTGAATCAGATACGGCAGCAGTGTGCATGGCAATGCAATCGCCAGCACAAGATGATGGCTTTTCCGATAACGGATAAACTGCAAACCAAATACTAATAAAGCAAGCAGTCCGAGAAAAATATGCATTCCCATACGAATGGGAAATAATGAATTGTCAACTGTTTCCATAAAATTCAGTCTCCTTTATGATATTTGCATTTCTTTTTTATTATAGCACAAATATTTCCGGAATGCAATAGTGAAATTTTATTTTTTTGCATTACCCGGCAAACTGTGACTGATACAAATCTGCATAAAAACCGTCTTTCTGTATCAGTTCGTCATGACTTCCCTGTTCGATGATATTTCCGTCACGCATGACAAGTATCAGATTTGCATTCTGAATTGTCGAAAGACGGTGGGCAATGACAAAACTGGTTTTTCCCTGCATCAATGTTTCAAACGCTCTCTGAATTCTGTGTTCTGTTCTCAGGTCGATACTGCTGGTTGCTTCATCCAGAATCAACATCGGCGGATTTGTCAGCATGATACGTGCAATACAAAGCAACTGTTTCTGCCCCTGTGACAAGCCGGAAATATCAGAAATAACTGTATCATATCCATTCGGCAGACGTTTGATAAACCCATGTGCATGAGCTGCTTTTGCTGCCTGCATGATTTCTTCTCTGGAAGCACCGGGCTTTCCATAACCGATATTTTCGGCAACTGTTCCGGTAAAAATCCACGTTTCCTGCAAGACCATTCCAAATTGATTTCTCAGACTGTCACGGGTGAATGTTCTGGTACTTCTGCCGTCAATCAGAATTTCGCCGTCCTGTATTTCATAAAATCTCAGCAATAAATTAATGATTGTCGATTTGCCGCAGCCAGTAGGTCCTACAATAGCAATTTTCTGACCCGGCTGTGCTTTCATGCTGAAATGCTGAATCAGCGGTTTTTCCGGCAGATAAGAAAAAGATACGTCTTTACATTCCAGTTCACCCTGACAGGAATGCATGACTTCGCACTGACTGTCATCTGGTTCAGATGGTGTATCCAGTACTTCAAACACTCTCTGTGCGCAGGAAACCGCATTCTGCAATTCGGCAACCACACCGGAAATTTCATTGAAAGGCTTGGTATACTGATTTGAAAATGCCAGAAAACTTGCCAGACTGCCGACTGTCATTGTTCCAACCCATGGTAGCGCACCAATCGCCCCTAATGCGCCTACTGTTCCAACAGCGGCATAAATCAGCCCGTTGACAAAACGTGTTGTCGGATTGCTCAGAGATGAAAAAAATGTTGCTTTCAGTCCGGCTTCGGCAAGTTCCTGATTCATAACAGAAAATCGTTTTTCTGCACGTTCTTCATAAGCAAATGCCTTGACAAGCTTCTGACTTCCGACAAGTTCCTCTGTAAATCCGCCAATATCTCCTCTTAGTTTTGACTGCCGCTGAAATGCGTTATGAGAAAGAGCCGTAATTTTTGCAGCGGCAAGCAGTGACAAGGGTGTCATCAGAACAACAATCACTGTAATTTTCACATTGATTGTCAGCATAAAAATCAATGTTCCGAGAATGGTCACAATTCCGGTAAATAACTGCGCAAATCCCTGCAACAAGCCGTCAGATACAATTTCAATATCAGAAATCACTCTTGCCATCATATCGCCACGGGCATTCCCGTCAATATAGGAAACGGGCATTTCTTCAAGCTTTTCCGTCAGTTCCGAGCGCAAATCTTTCACTGTTCCGAATGCCAGCTTATTGATAAACAAACTTTCCAGAAACTGAAACAAACTGCTGACAAGTATCATACTTCCCAACAGCAAAGCAATTTTTCCGAGTCCGGCAAAATCCACCTGATTTGCTCCGACTGCATAATCTACAGCTTTTCCAATCATGACAGGCACTATCAGAGAAAGTGAAATCCCGATAAACGTACATAAAACTGTCAGAATCAGATAGCCCCAGTAAGCCCGGCAGTATTTCAGAATTCTTGCAATTGTCGCTTTCATGACTTTTTTCCTCCTGACTGCATCTGTGAATGATAGATTTCCTGATAGATGTCACAAGTCTGCATTAAAGATTCATGTGTTCCCTGTCCGACACAAATTCCGTCATCAAGGACAAGAATCCAGTCTGCTGTCATGAGAGAAGTTGCTCTCTGCGAAATGATAATTTTCGTCATACCATCACATTGGGTATGCAAGGCATTTCTTAATCTGGCATCTGTTGCATAATCCAGCGCACTCATGCTGTCATCCAGAATTAAAACATCTGGTTTTCCGGCCAAGGCTCTGGCAATTGTCAGCCTTTGCTTCTGACCGCCGGAAAGATTTCTTCCGCCCTGTACCAGATGGGTATCCAGTCCATATTGCAGAGTATTCACAAAATCTGCCTGTGCAATCTCAACAGCCTGCCACATGTCTGCATCTGAAATATGCTCATCTGCAAACTGTAAATTTTCCCTGACTGTTCCGGTAAATAATACCGCTTTCTGCGGTACAGTTCCAATTTTCCGGTGCAGTGCCTTTAACTGATAATTTTTAATATTCTTCCCGAAAATACAAATTTCACCTTCTGTGGCATCATAGCTTCTGGAAATCAGTCCCGCAAGTGTCGATTTTCCTGAACCTGTACCACCGATAATGCCAAGCGTCTGTCCTTTTTGCAACGTAAAACTAATATGCTCCAGTGCTTTGTCACCTGCACCGGCATAAGAAAAACTCACATCCCGAAACGACAATATCTCCCCGGAATCTGGTACTTCCGGAAGTTCTGTACCATTCTGCATGGAAGATGGCGTTTCCAGAATTTCAGCAACTCTCAGTGAAGAAGCCTGTGCCTTTGTCAGAATCACTATCAGATTGGCAAGTACTACCATTGCAAGAAGAATTTGGGTCATATAATTCGTAAATGCCATTAAATCTCCCTGACTCAGCCTTCCGGTATCCACATGCATTCCCCCGAACCATAATACTGCTACAATTCCCAGATTCATAATCATAAACGTCAGCGGGTTCAGTACTGCCGAAATTTTTCCGACAGCTATCATACTCCGTTCGAGGTCTGCACATTCGTCCTGAAATTTCTGTACTTCCTGCTTCTGCCGGGAAAATGCCCTTATCACACGGATACCATCAAGATTTTCGCCTGTATGCCTTGCGATAATATCTAATTTTTTCTGATTTTTCGCATACAACGGAATCGTCCTGTGCATGACAAAATATAATAAAAATCCCACTATCGGTGCAATCATCAGAAAAATCAGGGCTAATTCTGCATCTATTGTCAGCACCATCACAATTGCACCAATTATCAGAAACGGCGCACGAGTTGCAAGACGGACAAACATATTCACTCCTGA
Source organism: Ruminococcus sp. UBA7014 (assembly GCA_002449575.1). Classification (GTDB taxonomy): domain Bacteria; phylum Bacillota; class Clostridia; order Oscillospirales; family Ruminococcaceae; genus UBA3855. The sequence goes on along the minus strand of DJXC01000209.1, from coordinate 9,072 downwards.
CTGTGAAGCAGTGACATCATTTGTTATTCTGTTAATCAGTGTGGAAGTACCGAACTTGTCAATTTCTGTTTCGGAAAGCTGATTCATATGTTCATATAAAGCTTTCCGCAAATCTGCACCATAACGAAACGCACACCGTGCCGCAAAATACTGACAGGTCAGTGCAAAGCACAGTCCGCAGATTCCCATTATGACAATCAGTCCGCACATTCTGAAAATATAATTTGCATCCTGATTTGCAATTCCATTATCAATAATTTTTGCCATTATCACCGGAACAAACAATTCAAATATGGCTTCCAATAATTTAAAAATTGGTGCAATTATCAGCTCCAGTTGATAGGGCTTTAAAAATTTCAGTAATTTCTGCATGAATTCAAAATTCCTTTCCTGAATCTTTTCCAGATGATACACTATCTGAGATTATTTTTCATCTGTGAATATTTTTTCCGTTTCCGGACAAAGATAATCTCAGAGGTGATGATTTATGATGAAAGAACATGCTGCCAAAAAAAAATTAAAAAAACATCTGGGGTTTTATCTGGTACTGATGCTTTGTATGGCAATGGTCAGCTTTGCCTGCTGGTTTGCCTACGAACAGACAAGAAATCAAATCAAAATTGACTTGAATTCTGCTGTTGGTGATATTAAAGTAATGGAAGTACAGACCGATATTCCCAAAACCACACAGCCGCCTACAGAAGCGGAAACGATACGAGAGACAAAACCAGAAACCAGAATGACCCGTCCGATTTCTGTACAGCCTCTGGAAACTGCTCCTCTGCCGACAGAAGCCATCATACAGGAAGCTGCTGTCATTGATGCGCCGGAAACTGCGCCTGTTTCTGTGACTGAACAGACCGAAACAGAAACGATTCTGCAAACTGTTGCAGAGCCACCATGTTATCCCATCAACGGCGAAATTCTGGAAGATTTCAGCAATGGCGAACTTGTCAAATCCAAAACTACCGGAATCTGGCAGACTCACAACGGCATTGATATTGCCGGAAATCTTGGTGATACAGTCTGTGCCGTCAATGCCGGAATTATCAAGAATATTGAAAATGATGCACTCTGGGGCGTGACAGTGACAATTGACCATCAGAACGGCATTCTTACCAGATATTGCAGCCTGAACAGCGGACTTGCTGTCAGTGTGGGTGATGCTGTCGAAAAAAGTACTGTCCTCGGCGCACTCGGAGACACTGCCGACATTGAAAGTTCTTTGCCGACACATCTGCATTTTGAAGTCTTACAGGGAGAAACTTATCTGAATCCTGTGGAATTTCTTGGCACACCCGAAGCCGCCACACCATCAGAAACAGAATAAAAATATCAAAAATCAGCCTGAACCATATTCAGGCTGATTGCATTTTGTCAGATAAGATACAGACCTGCCATTTTCTCAATTCAGGAGTGTGACAAGAATATCCCACAGCATATGCGTGATAACCGGAATCCAGATATTTCGGAATCTCAGCATATTCCAGCTGAAGAAAATACTCAGCAGTATGATGGAAATAAAGCCGAAATTCGCAAAATTTGCAATAAAATCTCCGTGTATTATCCATGACGGAAAATGAATGCACAAAAACATGACCGCATTGATGCCGACTGCACTATATTTATTTTCTTCTGTTATCGTTGCATTCAGCAGAAATCCCCGGAAGACAAATTCTTCGGTGATGCCGACAAAGACATAGGCAAGACATTCTGTTAATCCACCAGAATTAAAATAAAATCCTCTGTGAGAAACGACAGAACTCAGCACACAATAAGCAGTGACAAAGCCCAGAACAGGAAGCACTTCTTTCCATTCCTGCCATTTTTTCGGAAACTGAAATAATTCCTGTTTTCTGATATATAAATCATCATCAAATTTCCGGATAAGCAACACTGCCGGAAGTGTCCAGCAGAGATTTTTTATCATTCCGTCAGATACCAGATACCATAAAGCAGAATCTTTTGCAATCACCTGACTTAATACCGGATTCAGCACAAAAGCTTTCAGACTCCATACAAGACAGAGTATCACATAACATAAAATACAGACTTTCCAGATTTTCTGATTCTTGTACACTTTCATATGATATTTTTCTCCTCCGGAACAGGATTCTGTACTGGCAGACGAATCAGACTGTTTTCAGGAAATACATATTCACAGGGAAAAGAAAATTCCATCATGGCATGATTTACCGTTTCGATTTTTTCACCGTCAGCATTATAAATTTCATTCAGTTTCAGACTGACAGGCTTCTGACCTGGTGCAAGAATTTCGACCGTATCACCAGAAAAGAATCTGTTCCGCTGTGTTGCATAAACTGTACCGTTTTCACATTTCTGCACGATTCCGACAACATCACACTGGCTGATATAGCCGCTGTTTTCATAATACTGGCAGGCATTCGGATGACCGAAAAAGAATCCTGTACAATATCTTCTGTGGCTGACTTTAAAGACTTCATCATGAATCCATTCCGGAAGCTGATAATCTCCGGGATTCTGCAAATAATAATCCATTGCCATTCTGTAGGCATTTGTCACAACAGAAACATAATATGCTGATTTTGCCCTTCCTTCTATCTTGAAAGAAGTGACACCCGCTTCAGCGAGTTTGTCCAGATGGTCAATCATACACATATCACGGGCATTCAGAATATAAGTACCTTCCGGCTGTTCCTGAATTTCCATCGGCAGATGAGGACGTTTTTCTTCTGTCAGATAGTATTTCCAGCGGCACGGCTGCGCACATGCGCCCCGGTTGGCATCTCTGTCAGTAAAATATGCTGACAGCAGACATCTTCCTGAAAATGATACACACATTGCACCGTGAACAAATACTTCTATTTCCAAATCATCCGGAATCTTTCTTCGGATTTCAGCAATTTCATCCAGTGAGAGTTCTCTTGCCAGCACAACACGCTTTGCCCCCATCTGATAGAGGGCATTTGCGGTTGCATAATTAACAATTCCGGTTTGTGTAGACATATGAACCGGCATATCCGGCGCAAGTTTCCTGACCGTCTGTAAAACACCTAAATCAGCGATAATCAGCGCATCTGTTCCAGCATTGACGGCTTCGGAAATAAACTGTGGCAATAATGCCAGCTCCGGATTTCTTGGAAGTGTATTCACAGTCAGATACACTTTTTTATTTTTTTCATGTGCCAGCTTTACCGCCTGACAAAGTGTTTCGGCATCAAAATTCGGCGCACCGGCTCTCATGCCGAACATTGTTCCGCCCAGATAGACGGCATCTGCACCGAAATCCAGTGCCGCTTTCAGGCGTTCCATATCTCCTGCCGGAGCAAGAATTTCATGATAAGTAATGCTCATCAGTCTTCTTCTCCTTCATTTTCAGCAGTTTCTTCTTCAGGCGGCAAACCCTGACGAACACGTTCTACCTTGTCAATATTTGCATTATGTTCTTCCAGCGTTGTAGCAAAGAACGTTTCTCCAGTATCTACATTGGCATAGAAATAGTAATAATTCGATTCTGCCGGGTATAATGCGGCTTCGATAGCAGCAAGCCCCGGATTGCAGAGCGCACCTGCCGGAAGTCCGTTGCAGACATAGGTATCATATGCATCATAAATTGCCTGATTGTCCAGTTCGATATGGGGTTTAATCACATTTTCCACATACAGGGAGGTTACATCTGACTGCAACTTCGGAAATTCTGTACTGCGCAGACGATTCCAGAAAACAGAAGAAATCATAGGCATATCTCCATCATGCGCCGCTTCTTTCTGAATAATGGATGCCAGTATAATAATTTCATCCAGAGAAACACCAAGTTCTTCCATTCTCTGGTAATAAGCACTCGTCATTTTCAGATTGAAATTCATATAAATTTTACGGCACACATCTGCCGGGTCACTTTCTTCATAGAACGTATAGGTATCCGGGAAGCAATAACCTTCCATGCGGTAGAATTTCAGTGTGCTGCTGATTGCCGGAAGATGGTCTTCAAATTCATAGCCAAGATTGCCGGCATTGAAATAATATAAAAATTTCTGTGCATCGCAGATATTATTTTCCTGTAATTTCATTGCTGCATCATAAAGTGTAATACCTTCCGGGAACATGATATCCACAACTGCCTGAGAATCATCAGAAGCCGGATTTTTCTTGAGTTCATCAATCAGCGTTTCGTACGCCATAGAAGCACTGATTTCGTGATTTCCGGCGACAAAGTTTCCGTCATCCTTGCTGAGTTTGGAAAAATAAATAAACGCCTTCGGAATTTTAATAATCCCATCATCATGAAGATTCTGGGCAATCTGTGCAGTGGTTGCACCTTCCGGAATATTAAACAGCACCAGTCTCTGAGAGCCGTTAATGCCGAGCATATCTTTTCCGATTTCAATAATTCCGACAGCAAGGGAAATAGAAATCACAAATACAAATGTCAGCATCATCAGAACACCATAAACTCTTGCACTGCGGTGAACACGTTCTTTCTGAGAAGTTTTCCTTTTTTTATGCTTTTTTTTCTGTGCAGTATGATGGTGCGGGAGTTCTCCGGATTCTTCTGTCTGACTGACTTTTATTTTTTTCTGTCTGACTTCTGTTTTGGGTTCTGCTTCCGGCAGACTGGATGTAAATTCCATTTCATTTTCAGACTTCATGTGCATCCTCCGTTGTATCTGTAATCATTTTTTGAATCTGACAGTCATGTGCTTCACAGGGCAGTGTTTCCTGAATCATGAAATCATAAGCAATTCCGATAGTATACAAATCCGGATAATTTTTCAGGAATCTGTCATAATAGCCACCGCCCTGACCAAGGCGAAGTCCCTCTCTGGTAAATGCCAGCCCCGGCACAATGCAGACAGATTTTTCTGTCAGGACTGCTTTCTGTGAAGTAACCGGCTCTAAAATATCATGTGTTCCTGCCTGCAAGTCTTCCAGACTGTTTATCACAAAAAAGCGCATCTGATGATTTTGTTCACATCTGGGCAGAGCCAGCCTTTTTTTCTGTTCCAGACCCCAGCGGATAAAATCCCATGTATCTGGTTCTTCTCCGCAGGAGGCATAGGCAAGCAGTAAATCTGCATGAAGAACGGCAGGTTCTTGAATCAGATTCTGAAAAATCAGCCTGTCTTTTTCTTTTCTGATTTCTGACGGCACTTGACTTCTTTGCAGGCGCATTTTCTGCCGGAGAATCTGTTTTTCAGCACTCATGATTAATGCTCCGGATAGCAGACAGCCTCTGCGAGTTTCCGTGATTTTTCAGCACTAGTGAGTACTTCGGCAAGTTTCAGACCGAACGGCAGAGCTGCACCTGCACCCTGTGCAGTAATGATAAATCCATCCTGCTGTACAGAATGTTCTGAAATTTCTGCGCCAGTAAGCTGTGTTTCAAAGCCGGGATAAGCGATTGCCTTTTTGCCTTCCAGCAGACCTTTATGTCCAAGAATTGACGGTGCAGCACAGATAGCACCGATAAAAATACTCCGCTCGGCACAAAAATCAATTGCTGTCTGTACAGTTTCGGATTTCTCTAAATTGAGTGTTCCGGGCATACCGCCGGGCAGAACAATCATTTCCAAATCTTTTCCGAGTGTGATTTCAGATTCTGTGATATCTGTCTGCACAGCGATTCCGTGAGAGCCTGTAATGACTTTGCCGCCGACACCGACAAGCTTTACATCCTTTCCGCTTCTTCTGAGCAAATCCACGGGAGAAAGGGCTTCTATTTCTTCAAAGCCGTTTGCTAAAAATACATAAATCATAAAACTATCTTTCCTTTCTGCACTTGAAATATACGGTTAATTTATTCTGAAAAATCTGGAAATTTTCCGGATTTCAGTGTTGTGTACTCGTTCCGGACTTCGTTAATTTTTCCGCAGGTCATCTTCCCTTCCGGACATGCACCTGAACAGCAGGAAGGTCCTGCTTTAGCGAACAGTGCGGGCGACACCGGATAAACTTCTTTCAGCATCGCTTTTGCCAATGCACGGATTTCCCACTGCGCACGGTTACAGCATCTTAATTTGAAAAAATGCAGCAGTTCTCTTGCATTCATAGTAACCACCATTTTTGTTTCACTGGCATTTGGCAGCACGAATCTTGCATCTTCGATTGCTTTTTTTTCAGCTTTTCGCCGGGCTTCCTTTTCAGGGCAGCCCTGATGCAGAAATTCCTGATAATGCTTTGCTTCCAGAATTTCCGTTAATTTCCGGTAGGCTTCCACACAGTTCTGAATTGTTTCGTCATAGAGTTGCAAAGCCGTTTCCTCTGCTGCAATTTCTGGCGGTGTGATATACTCGAAATGTGTCAGTTTAACATATCTCTGACTCTGCACAGAAAAGCTTGCCAGTCTGTGACGGGTAATCTGTGCCAGAAGTGACCGTGAAACGCCTTCTATTGCAAAAGTAAAGCTTGCATGTTCAATCGGGCTTTCATGTCCTATTGTACTCAGCATTTCGACAAAATTTCCGGCTTTTTCATCAGTCAGCCCGTCCATCAGGTTCATCGCACCGGTATCAGAATAGCAGAGTTTTGCAGCAGCAGCTACTACTTTTTCCGGCATAACAGTATGAGCAATCAGTTTCACATTCATAAATCCATCCCCTTGCTTTTCATAGATTCTGTTTTATTATAGCATATTCCTGCATATTCGTCAATCATTTTCCGGAAGATTTTAGAGTTTGGAAATTTGTCTGAAACGTGCCATTAATTTTTTTGTGCCGATATCATCAAATGCAATTTCCAGAAGATAGTCATTCCCCATTGCTTCAGCTCTGAGAACAGTACCGTCACCGAATTTTGTATCATGAATTCTGTCTCCGGCGACAAGCTGCAAATCCGGATTACCTTTTGACGGCGGTGTTTTCCGGGCATTGGAAATACTTGCCATTTGTTCTTTTAAAGCTGATTTTCTGGGTTCAGCTTTTTTTGCCGGAGCAGTTTTCCGAATCGTCTTGTCATCCGTGCTGACATACTGACTGTCGATTTCTGTCACAAACCGGGAAACGGCATTTCTCCGGTAATCGCCGAAAATCAGCCGTTCAGCTGTATGAATCAGATACAGATTTCTTTTTGCTCTGGTAATTGTCACATAAGCAAGGCGGCGTTCTTCTTCCAAATCTTCCTGATTTTCCATGCTCCGGTAACTGGGAAAAATATTATTTTCCATGCCGACTGCAAAAACAGTATCAAATTCCAGACCCTTTGCAGAATGCATTGTCATCAGCGAAACAACATCTCCGGAATTTTCTTTATCTGCATCAGTATAGAGTGCCATTTCTGAAAGAAAGCCTTCTAAATCAGGTGTTTCTGTATTCCGGATATAATCAACGATATTTGACCGGAATTCCTTTACATTTTCGATTCTTTCCTTTCCGGTTTCAATATCCTCCTGTCTGAGCATATCAAGATAACCTGTTTCCTGAAGCATGAAATCAAAGAATTCTTCCAGCGGCATCTGTGTGAGTGCCTGTTCCAGTTTCTGCATCAGACAGGCAAACTGTGTCAGCGGTGCGGTTCTTCTGCCGAGTGCCGGAAACTGACTGCAATTCCGAATCACTTCCAGCGGACTGATATGCAAATCCTGCGAAATCTGTATGACTGTTTCTACAGTAGAATCGCCGATTCCACGTTTTGGCATATTGATGATTCTTTCAAAGCGCACCAAATCAAACGGATTTTGTAAAACTGCCAGATATGCCATGACATCTTTGATTTCTTTTCTGTCCTGAAAACGAATGCCACCATAAATCCGGTACGGAATTTTGTTCCGGATAAATATTTTCTCAATGTTATTGGAAAGTGCATTCATACGATACAACACCACAAAATCAGAATAATGCTTTCCGGCACGAATCCCTTTTTCGATAATACTGGAAACGACAAGCCCCTCTGTTTTCTCATCATTGACTTTTACAATATGAACGGGTTCGCCATCTCCGGCAGAAGTCCAGAGTTTCTTGTTTTTCCGTGACTTGTTATTGGCAATGACACTGTTTGCAGCGTTCAGAATATGCTGTGTCGAACGATAATTTTCTTCCAGACGAATTGTCCTGCAATCCGGAAACTGTTTTTCAAAACTTAGAATATTCTGAATATCTGCACCACGAAAACGATAGATACTCTGGTCATCATCACCAACAACACATAAATTTCCGTATTTCTGCGCCAAAAGGCTGACAAGCCTGTACTGTGCGTGATTGGTATCCTGATATTCGTCTACTAAAATATAACGATATTTTTTCTGATATTTCTCCAGTACATCTGGATATGTTTCAAATACACGGACAGTCTGACAGATTAAATCATCAAAATCAAGTGCATTTGCCGCCTGCAATTTTTGCTGATATGCTTTATATAACTTTGCAATGACAACCTGCTTATAATCTGAACCATATGCAGATTCATAATCTTCCGGAAAAACCATTTCGTCTTTTGCTGTGCTGATACTTGCAAGCACCTGCTTGACCGGAAAATTTTTTTCAGAAAGTTTCAGTTCTTTGATACAGGCTTTCATTACTTTCTGGCTGTCATCTGCATCATAGATAGTAAACTGATTATGATAGCCGATTTTGTCAATACAGGTTCTTAAAATTCTGACACAGGCAGAATGAAATGTAGAAGCATGAATATCCTGTGCTTCTTCACCGAGTGTTCCGGCAAGACGTTCTTTCAGTTCTCCGGCAGCTTTATTGGTGAACGTAATTGCCAGAATCTGCCACGGACTGACCGGATTTGCTGCAATCAGATTTTGCAGTCTGCCAAGTTTCATCATTGTGTTTCCCTGAATATAGTCTTCCAGATTCTGCAATTCTTCCGGTTCTGGCACAGGTGTCAGCGTATGCAGCGTATCGCCGAACAGAATCATATTTGCAATCCGGTTGACGATTACTGTTGTTTTTCCGCTTCCTGCCCCGGCAAGCACCAGCACTGCACCTTTCACGGTTGTAATGGCTTCCATCTGCTGTGGATTCATACCAGAAAAACACTTTTCCACAGCCGCTTTCTTGATTTTTAAAAATTCCTGTTCGTTCATGAAAATACCCCTTTCTCGAAATCGTATCTTTATTATAGCATATTTTCCGGGATTTGTAAACA
>DJXC01000113.1 GCA_002449575.1 Ruminococcus sp. UBA7014 | reverse complement strand
TGATTTGAATTAAATTATTTTTTATTCTGTTCTGCAAGCAGGTCACGGATTTCTGTCAGAAGTACTTCTTCTTTAGAAGGTTCAGCAGCAGCTTCGGCTTCGACTTCCTTCTTTTTACCGAGTTCCATAATGGACTTTACGCCCTTCATCAGCAGAAACAGCACGAATGCCATAATCAGAAAGTTAATCACAGCGGTAAGAAACGCACCATAATTGATATACTGATTTCCCATCAGATGAAATTTACCCTCCACTTCTGCACCGCCAATGCAGCCGATAATCGGGTTAATAAAATTTTCTGTCAATGCTGTAACAATATCCTGAAATGCGCCACCGATAATAACACCGATTGCCATATCCATCACATTGCCTTTGAGTGCAAATTCTTTAAATTCTGTCAGGAAACCGCCTGCTTTTTTTGCGCCGGCAGCGGCTAAATCTTTCGCTTTGTTTTCGTTTGCCATAAGTAAGTATTCTCCTTTTAATTTAAAATTTAATTTTTATTTATTCAGAACAGCAATTCACTGTTTCAGAATCATGATTATTTGATACTTTTCGGAAAAATTCCCTGATTGAGTTGTTCCAGAGCCTTTGCAATTTCGGCAGATTCTACGGAATCATATGCTTGCTGTACCACTTCGTCTGTCAGAGCCTTTCTTGCAATATCTCCGGCGAGGGGGTCATCCACCATTGATTCTATTGTGACATCAGCATCAATCATGGAACGGGTGGATTTTTTGCCGCCCTGTTTCATTTCCTGAATTTTTGCCTCTACATCTTTGTCATCGCCATCAATGGAAATGCCGAGCATTTCTACTTTATGTTTTTTGCTGTCGCCGAAAATTTCGTCCGGGTCAACAATAATCGTTTTATGTTTTGGCTTTTCCTTCTCTTTCTTACTGCGGAAAAGCTTGAGACCTTCTGATTTTTTTTCTTTTTGTTCAAAGGGAAACTCTGATTTTTTCTCTGGTTTCCGGGAAACTGTTTTTTCTGGTTTCTTGTAGAGATTTTTTTCCGAAACACTGTGAACTTCTTCTGCCGGAACGTCCACAGCAAAAGTAGAGTTACCGTTTCCGGTATTCATCTGATATTCTTTAGATTTACTTTCAAAGATACGTCTGAGTACAGCATTTTCGTCCTGTGGTTCTGGAACGAAAGCCGTTCTTGCTTCTTCTTTGAGGAGTTCCTGTGCGCTGACAGGAGATTCCATGCCGGAATTTTTCTGTTGTTGCATTCTGGCGAAGAAAGAACCTGTTCCGGGCGTATTCTGTGAAGCTGCATACATAGAAGATGCAAGTGCTGAAGCTTTCACTGCCGGTCTGTCTGGTACAGAAGGCACAGGATTTGCCGGCTGTTCTCCGGGGCGTGGCATAACTGGCACAGGCGGAGGTGCAGCATTGCTTTCAGGAAGGAACTGTGCTGTTTCCTGAGGCAGTGGCATTTGTTTTGACTGCGGCATCTGCTGAACCTGCGGCGGCATCTGCTGTGAAGCAGGCTGGGACTGTGGCACAACTACCTGTCCGCCGGACACCATGGTATACACCCGGTGACCGTTTGCATCTGTTCCGACAATTTTGGGAATCATCTGCACATATACTGGTTTCCCTGTTCGGTCATAGACCAACTGAACATAAATTTGATTTCCGTGTGCATCGTACATTATCTGCATACCGTTTGTATTCTGCTGCGGTACTTGCTGTGCCGGATAGGTAATTTGCTGGTACTGCTGCTGCGGCAGCGGCTGTCCTCTTCTTACAGCAGAATAAACATCTGCACGGGAATACCCATTATTTGCTTTGGTAAAAAATCCCTGCGGTCTGACTTGCAGAGGATAATTGCATCTTACACAATAAGCTAGATTTTCCTGTGGCTGCTGCATCTGACAATTTGGACAAATCATACGGAATCACCAACTTTCTGACTGCATATTTTTATTGTTATTTTTATTATAGCATACTCTTTGCAAAATAGCAAGACATTTCTGAAATTTATTTATTATTATCACAAACAAGGCTGTGTTTTTGTTGCATTTCACGAATCTGCTTCTGGATTTTCCAGTTCTGTCTGCGCATTTTCCCTATCCAGAGGAGGAGCAGTTTCGGGTTCGGGAGCAGGTGCTGTTTCGGGTTCGGGAACAGATTCTGCAATTTTTCCGGTATTGACAGCTACAATAAAGCCGTCACGGTTATTGCCGGAAACAGTATATTCGCAATCTGCCGGTACTGGAAGAGATGAAGTTTCGGCAGAAGTATCTGCCGGATAATAATACACCTCATAAATTTTATTTTCTTTATCAACTATCTGCAAATGTTCACCATCATAGGGATAGCCATAAAGCAGGTCAATATATTCTTCCAGGCAAAGACCGCTGTCTGTGATATATCTTGCATGAGGCACACCTACATAACGATAATGCCACGGCTCGAACTGAATTTTTGTCACACTGGTTTTATTTTCCGGATAGCGGAGAATGATACCATATTCCGGACAATTTTCGTTAATCCAGTTATAAATGCCTGTGCCGTCATATTCTGCCTCATACAAAGTCAGGTCAATGCCGAGTCCTGTCTGATGTTCACTGAAACCAGATTTTGCGACTTTTTCGGAATAGTCCAGACCAGTACTTTGCAAATCCGCATCATACAGTTCCTGCTGCCGTTCCGGAGAACGATAGCCGCTTTGCACCACAACATTATTATCATACGTTTCATTGTAGAAGGCATTAAACATACTGACGAGCGTTTCGGCGTATTCTTTCTGCACTTTGACATCCGCATCACGAGTACCGAAGCTATGGCAGTCCCGTTCCAGCATGACCTGATACAGGCTGACCAGATTATCTTCACTGCCCTGAAACGCTGTATCATGATTGACCAGAATCAAACTGCCGTTGTATACATCCTGAGAAGGAACTTCCAGCCTGTCATAAATTATACCGGGTTCAGTGGGTTCTTCTGTCGTTTCTTCCACAGGATTTTCGAGATAATTTGTTTTCTGTTCGACTGTTGTACCATGTGTAAAAATATAATATCCGCCATAGCCGACTCCGCCAAGCAATGCCAACGAAAACAATACATCAAAAAAGACTGTCACGCCGCTTCCTTTTTTCTTTTTGGTATCTCCCATGGTCTTTTCTCCTTTTCTGCCTTGCACGGCATTAGTTCATTCATTCTTATTATAACATAAATCTTTTAAAAAAGAAAGACTTTTTTCACATTTTCTGCAAATTTTTTTTAAATATACACCGCATGAGAAAATATTATTCTGCATAAACTAGTTTTGAACAGGAGGTATGTCCCATGTATTTAAAAAAATTATGGATAATCTTATTTTTTTCCTTTCTGATTTCAAGTTGCAGCTCACTTCCGGAAACTTCCGAGCCAGAAGAAAATTATTATCTTCAGGAGATACAGCATTTACATCTGGAAGACTCTTTGCAGAATCTTCCGGAACAGGCGGAAACCCGTGCAATCTGGATTCCGGTTATGGTCTATGAACACTGGATGAGCGGAAACTCTGTTTCTGCATTCCGTGAAAACGTCCGGAATGCCTTCCGGAACTGTGCAGATTTCGGCTTGAATACGATTTTTCTGCATGTCCGTGCTTATTGTGATGCTTATTATCATTCTTCTCTGTTTCCTCCGGGAGCATATTTAGACGGCAGCTATGACCCTTTGGAAATCATGCTGGAAGAAGCACATGCTTTGCATCTGGCTGTTCATGCGTGGGTGAATCCGCTTCGGGCGCAGACCGTACAGAATGTTTCTGCTCTTGATGAAACTTATCTGCTCCGGCAGTGGCATGATGACCCGGAAAAAAACGGAACATACCTGGTCAGCTGTGACGGCAGATATTATTTAAATCCGGCATATCCGGAAGTCCGTCAGCTTGTTGCGGACGGCATTGCTGAGATTATCCGGAATTATCCGGTTGACGGCATTCACATTGATGATTATTTTTATCCGACAACAGACCCGGATTTTGACAGTCAGGCTTTCTCTGAAAGTCAAGCTTCTGATTTAGCCGACTGGCGAAGAAATAATTGCAATGAACTGATAAAATTAATGTATCAGACTGTGAAAGAAAATAATCCGGAAATTCCGTTCAGCATCAGTCCGCAGGGAAATTTCAGTCTGAATTATCATGAACTTTATGCTGATGTGAAACTATGGGTTTCCGAACCGGGTTACTGTGATATCATCATTCCGCAGATTTACTACGGCTTTCAGAATGACACCTGTCCTTTTGCAGAAACTGCTGAACTCTGGGCAGAAACTGTTACCGTTCCGGAACTGGTGATTGGACTCGGTGCATATAAAACAGGATTTTCTGACAAGTGGGCGGGTTCGGGAGAATCTGAATTTCTGAATGACAGCACTGTAATTTCCAGAGAACTGGAATTTGCTTCCGGTCTTGAAAACATCTCCGGAATTGCGCTTTACAGCTATTCTTCCCTGTTTGAGCCAGAACAGAGTGTTTCTGCTTTGGTTCATGAAGAAAAACAGCACATTGCCGAAATATTCCAAAAAAATTCCGCTCCGGCAGAATCCGGAGCAGAATCTTAAATTTCAGTCAGTGCTTTTCTGGCAGCATGTGTTTCCAAATCGGCTAATCTGGTAGGTGCAGGAATATGGCTTTCTTCTGTTACAAAATGCTGAATGACTTTTGTTGCCGTTTCAAGAGAAATTCCCGTCCCGACAGAAAGAAATACCGGTTTGACATTCGCATGAGTTCTCAGAACTCTGCCATACACTTCCCCATTTATCATAATATCTGAATAACTTCCGGCTTCCTGTCCGGGGTCAGTATAATCAGTATCAAATACTCTGTAATAAGTTTTTGCTACACCGACAGACGGTTTTTTCAGGAGAAGACCGGCATGAGAAGCACTTCCCATATGTCTGGGGTGCAGATAACCATTCCCGTCAAAAATATACAAATCCGGGTCAGTCTGCAATAATTTCACAGTTTCCATAATCAGGGGCAGTTCCCGGAATGCTAGAAAACCCGGCATATACGGCACTTTGATTTCATCATGAAACTGTTGTTTCTCAATCATTTTCCCTGTCTGATAATCCAGAACAACAATACAACAAACAGCAAACTCCTGATGTTCCTGTTTCCAGTATGCTAAATCCACCCCGGCAACAGTTTTCAGATTTTCCATCTGAAAGCTGTCTGCACAGGTAATCTGTGATTTTAACTCATTCTGGATTTTAAGAAATTCTTCCTGCATCACTTTACAGCATCAAGCAGAGCCTGAATTTTATCCGTCTTTTCCCATGCGACATTGATATTTTCCCGTCCAAAATGCCCGTAAGCAGCTACTTTGCGATACTGCGGCTTTCTGAGGTCAAGCATCTTAATAATGCCGTCTGGTGTCAGATTGAAGATTTCGGAAACAGCATTTTCAAGTCTGGATTCCTCGACTTTGCCAGTACCGAATGTATCAACTCTGATGGAAACCGGCTTTGCTACACCGATAGCATAAGCAAGCTGAATTTCGCACTTGTCAGCGAGTCCGGCAGCCACGATATTTTTTGCGATATATCTTGCTGCATAAGCGGCACTTCTGTCAACCTTTGTCGGGTCTTTGCCGGAGAATGCACCGCCGCCGTGACGGGCATAGCCGCCGTAAGTATCCACAATAATTTTCCGTCCGGTCAGACCGCTGTCACCCTGCGGACCGCCGACTACAAACCTTCCTGTCGGATTGATAAAAATCTTGGTATTTTCGTCCATAAGTTCTGCCGGAATCACAGCATCAATAACAAGTTCTTTAATATCCTCACGAATTTGCTGAGTTGTCACATCTGGTGCATGTTGTGTTGAAACAACGACAGTATCCACACGGACAGGCTTGTTATTTTCGTCATATTCAACAGTTACCTGTGTTTTGCCGTCCGGTCTTAAATAGCGGAGTGTGCCGTTCTTCCGGACTTCTGTCAGTCTGATAGCAAGCTTATTTGCAAGTGAAATCGGCATCGGCATGAGTTCCGGCGTTTCATTGCAGGCATAACCGAACATTAAGCCCTGGTCACCTGCACCGGTTTCCTGTGTATCATAGGATTCATTGACACCCATTGCAATATCCGGGGACTGTTCATCCATAGCAATCATCACATTGCAGGTATGACCATCAAAACCGAATTTGGCTCTGTCATAGCCAATATCAACAACAACCTGACGGGCGATTTTGGCAATATCAATATCTGCCTTAGTGGAAATTTCGCCCATGCACATGATTAAGCCTGTTGTTGTCACAGTTTCACATGCCACACGTCCGAGCGGGTCTTGTGCAAGAATGGCATCCAGCACCGCATCTGAAATCTGGTCGCAGATTTTGTCGGGATGTCCTTCTGTTACAGATTCTGAAGTAAATACTCTTTTCATAAAAAAGCCTCCAATTTTGATAAAAAAATTCATAAAGCGACACAAGAGGCAGAAACAAAAACAGCACCCGGATTCACCGAATGCTGTGGTTTGCATTAGATAATTCCTCATCTCTCGGTAAAACCGCAGGATTTAGCACCATCAACAAAATGTCAGGTTGCCGGGCTTCACAGGACCTGTTTCCTCAGCCGCTCTTGATAAGGTCAGTCGCATAAGAGAGTTATGCCGCTAATAATATTATACTATAATTCAGGCTGTTTGTCAAGCCCTGTAAGCCGGGCTGACAGGATTTTTTTAATCATTTTTTTCTATAAAGAAGAAATCATCTGCGGCATGTTCTATATCATCCACCCAGATGAGCCCGGTTTTTGTGCCTTCTTCGGAAACCCGCAGATAGCCTGTGCCGTCGGTATAGTTGATTGTTTCAGTGCTTTTGTCAGGAGCATAGGCAGTTGTTTTCTTGATGCAGTTACTGTAATACAGAACGCCTTTTCCGTCGAATTCTCCGCTGAAATCCCATTCAGC
This sequence comes from Ruminococcus sp. UBA7014, assembly GCA_002449575.1. Lineage (GTDB taxonomy): Bacteria > Bacillota > Clostridia > Oscillospirales > Ruminococcaceae > UBA3855. The sequence goes on along the minus strand of DJXC01000113.1, from coordinate 4,110 downwards.
GTGGTCATATGCCGAACCTGCCCAGCGGATATGCACATCATAGCCGGTATCATTTTTTGTGATTGTAATCTGACAGCGTCCTGCCTGTTCTTCGAGATATTCGCCGGCAAATACATCTGTTTCGTCAGATACGTCAATTTCCGGCATTTCTGCGGCGGCTTCTGTGATGACAGCATCTGATAATTCCGGAGTGGTTTCCGGAAGTTCGGGGATAGTTTCCGGAAGTGTTTCTTCTGGTTCAGAAAGCTGTGTTTCCATGATAACAATTGTTTCGGCAGTCGGTTCTGTTATGGGAGCAGATGTTTCCGTGACGGAATCTGTTGTTTCCGTGACAGACTCTGTTGTTTTTTTCAGAACGGCATCTGTAGTTTCCGTCATTGCTGTAGTTGTTTCAGGGAGTATCATGACAGGTTCTGTTTCTGTACTCTCAAATTCTGTGACAGCAGCATCCATTTCGGTTTCGACAGCCATTTCTACAGAAGCCTGCGGTTCGGGTTCGGGAGCATATCTTCCGGACTGCCGGAGAGATGTCACGCCATAACCTGCAATGCCGCAGAACAGCATAATCCCTGCCGCAAAGCTGAGATATCCCTTCCAGCTGATATTTTTATTCTGTGAGACAGTAATTTGTTCTTTCACGGGAAATTCCTCCTTGGATTCCATTTTCTGGTGAATGCGTTTCCATACTTTTTCCTTATGGGGGTCAGTCCAAGTTCTGCTGATTTTTTCAGCATCTTCAAAGCTGACATGTTTCAGAGTATTTTTTATTTTTCTGTGATTCATGTGTAACTCCTCCTTTCAGAGTGTAATTCCGGCATCTGTAAGTGATTTTCTGAGACGTTTCAAAGCTCTGCTGCATCTGGCTCTGACGGCAGCAGGATTCATATGCAGTATTCGGGCAATCTGTACGGAATTGCAGTGATAATAAAATTTTTGTATCAGAATAGAAGCATCCGGTTCGCCGAGAGCCTGAATCTGTTCCAGTAAGAGATGTGCTGTTTCTTCCTGTTCGGCGGTCTGACAGATATCTTCATCAGAAGCCTGTTCCGGCGTGGAATCGTCATCCAGTGAAAACGCAAAATGCCGTTTCAGGGAATGATACCGATTAATTGCCTGATTCCGGGCAGCCGTACCGAGGTAGGATTTTACTTTCTCCGGATTGACATTTTCACAGCGGAGAAAATATTCTGCAAAGACATCCGCAACGCATTCCTCCATATCTTCTGCCGTACCGGTTCCGGAGAGAATCCAGGAGACAATTGCATAAACATAATGATAGTAGCCATCAAAAATTTTTCTTTGTTCGGAGCTGTCCTGCATTATTTTTTCTCCTTTCTTTTGTATAAGCTGGATTGTACAATTTTGCTTTCACTTCCAGAGACAACCTGCAAGCAGAAAGTGTGACAGGATTTGCAAAAAAAATTCTGCATCTGAATTTTTTCAGATACAGAAAACAACTATTTTAGATTTCGCATATTACTTTTCAGAGACAGGCGAAATTGCCTGAAGCAGTTCTTTTTCTGTGGCAAGATGACTGCCGTTCAGGGAATACAGCCATGTATCTGTGTTATCAGGCATAATTTTTTCAGCATTTTTGAACGCTTCCGGGTGGTTAATCCTTGTTGCAACGGCACGATAAACAGAAGACAGCTCCGTACTGCTGATTCCATAGCCTTTATCCGGCTGATATCCATAGCCATTGGAAGACCAGTAACGGATAGTTCCCGTCCGTTTGCCGTCAGCATCTGTAGATTCTGTAAATCCAAGAAATATCACCATATGACCAGATTCTGATTTGCTGCCATTATCGCCGATATATTCATTCCAGAACAGTTTTACAAAATCTCCGGGCTTTAGCTGCTTCCATGCAGCAAAATAGTCATCTTCGGAAACGTAAGAATCTTTTGGTGCAATATAGGTATTCTGTCCTGCTCCGAGTTGTGCAGCAAGTACAGCAAATCCCGGTCCATTGGCATTTGCACGCCCCCAGCAGCCAACACCATCATCCTGAATTGCCCATGCTCTGCCATCTACTGTATAGGGCTTGAGATTCTGCCATGCTTTCATAGAAAGCACCTGTTCCGTATCCCAGACAGACAGCGTTTTCAGCAGAGTCATATATACTGCTGAAGAACAGAACGAAGGGCGAGCCTGATTCATATCAATTGTGACATCGGTTTCTCCTATAGTGACAGCTTTGTCCATACCTTCCCATGCATTTTGGGTTAGTTCTGCTTTTGTGGCACGACCAGTATAATATCCGCCGCCGTCCGGTATTTGTCCGATAACGTTCAGAAGCAAATCATGAAAAGTATTTTCTTCCCGATATTCACCTGTACCAGATTTTGCTGCAAACACCAGAATTTTTTCCGCATCTGAAGCATTGATTGTTCCGTCCTGATTATAATCAGCTTTGCTTTGTTGCGTACTGGAAATACTGCTGATACCCTCTGTTCCTGCTTTTGCGCAGAGTATGAGAACTTCTGCTGCATCCGCCGCATTAATTTTACCGTCTCCATTTACATCACCAACAATATCTTCTTCTGCCAGAACAGAAAAAGTCATTCCTAAGGAGCTGCTGAACGCAAGCACTCCGGACAGAATGACAGGTATTATTTTTTTCATATTTTTAATTCTCCAATCTAATGATAAAATTCAGTATTTTGTACAGCATATCTGCACAGGTTTTTATTCGCCTTACATGGACAGCTTCTCAATGTATTCGGTCACCGGGAAAATAAGTCTGAACAGACGGGAGCGACCCGCTGCTTCTTACCCTGTGCAAGCACCAAGCCCGGACGGGATTTATACCCGCAGCACCACCACAGCATTCAGAAAATAAAATTCCATTTTCGTCAGATTTGTGGTCTGATAGCGTACCTTACGGCAGTGTACTTCCTTCAACTGCTGTACGGATTTCGCCGTACAGTATCGGCACCCCCTCTTGCTGGAACGTCCTTACGGACTACCTGTGGCGGCTCATGTGTTCCAAGACATGGTCTTACAGGCTTCTTCCTCCCCACGGAGGCGGTCTATTGCGAGGGGCAGTCGGTCAGAATACCTTACATCTACATACACCTCATGCGCTGCGCCTTCTCTGTTGACAGGATTTCTCTCTGTCTTCTGAAAAATCGTGTTGCCACATTATTTCAATCTCAAAGCCGCCTTGCGAACGTATCCGTCCGCCTGACGACTCAGCAGTTTCGGCGCACCCGTGCAGAGCAGCCGGCTCTCATTTCAACACACGGTTATGCAGATACGCTGTACAAAATACTGAATATATAATTTTCAAGCTTTGGATTTTTATTATAGCATATAACTTTCTGTTTGTCAAGCTTTTTTTAAAATTTTAAAGATATGGCGAATAGACACACTCGAAACCATTATCTGTCAGTTTCAGAATATCATTATAAACCAGAAAATGTTTATTATCACAAGGCATAGACAGGTGATAATGTCCGCTGAACCATAGCTTGAAATCCAGACGGGAATCTATCTCGTCAAAATAATCTGTCAGTTCATTACGATTATAGGCTTCCCAGCCGAACATACCCAACTGGATATGCTGTGGCAGAGAATGGGTAATCACAATGTCAGTTTTCCAGTTTGCCTGTTGGAGTGCTTTTCTGCCACGTTTCATTTCGGCAATACTGGGAATTTCCTGTTTCCAGATAGAAACACCCCATTTCCGGAATGCTTTATCATGACTCTCCGCACCGCCGAAGGCAAAAAATTTTTTTCCTTCCAGTTCAAAGCATTGTCCACGCAGAAGATGCATAATATGTTCTGATACTTTATGTACCTGAATACCATTCCATTCTGAAACAGGAAGTGCATCAATCATATCAAAATTTTCGTGATTGCCGTCAATCCAAAGAGTTGTCCAGGGCTTGTTTTCGAGCCAGTTCAGCCACCATTTTTCTGATTTTGAGCCATCCCATAATAATCCGAAATCGCCGCAGATAATCATATAATCATTGCGTGTGAGTGTTCGCTGCAAAGTAAACCGCCGTGCAGAAAACTTATGAATATCATATTCTCCGTGAATATCTCCGGTAATAAAAATCATTTAAAAAAATCCCCCTGTTCTCCTATAGTATTTTTATAATT
>DJXC01000090.1 GCA_002449575.1 Ruminococcus sp. UBA7014 | reverse complement strand
CTTTTGAATCTGTTGATTCAGATATTTCTTCATTTTTTCATTAATAGACATATACACACTTCCTTTATGAAAAATAAAGGCAGCACTGTGGAGAGTGCTGCCGAAAAAGTTAGTCTTAGTTAGTGCTGATTTTCGCAATATCAGCACCAATACCACGAAGTTTGCCTGCAATGTCAGCATAGCCACGTTCAATATGTCGGATATCACTGATAGAGGTCTGACCATCAGCAGCAAGACCGGCAATAATCATAGCAGCTCCGGCACGGAGGTCACAGGCTTGTACATCTGCACCTTTCAGGACAGCACTGCCCTGAACAATTGCACCGTTCTGCGTAATATCAATTTTTGCGCCCATTTTGGCAAGTTCGTTGACATAGCGGAAACGGTCTTCCCAGACATTTTCGGTAATAGTACTCTGACCATTGACAAGAGTAAGGAAAACAGCCATCTGCGGCTGCATATCTGTCGGAAAACCGGGATAAGGTTCAGTCTTGATATTAGTAGGCTTAAATTCAGCATTCTCTTTTACAAATACATGCACAGCATCTTCGTCTTCAATCTCTGTCACACTGACACCCGCATCACGAAGCTTTGCAGTAATGGCTTCAAGGTGTTTCGGAATCACGCCTTTGATAAAGACATTGCCATGAGTGACAGCAGCAGCAATCATAAAAGTGCCCGCTTCAATCTGGTCAGGAACGATAGAATAACAATAATCCACAGTAGAACCTTCACCTGCATTGCCGCAGAGTTTTTTCACACCTTGAATTTTGATAGTGTCTGTACCTGCACCTTTGATATGTGCGCCCATATAGTTGAGGAAATTAGCTAGGTCAACAATATGTGGCTCTTTGGCAGCATTTTCGATAATGGTAACGCCGTCAGCCTTGACAGAGGCAAGGATAGCGTTCATCGTTGCACCAACGGAAACAACATCCATGCTGATGACATCACCTCGAAGCTGGTTTGCATGTAATTCGACAACATCGGAATTGCGTCCGGTAATAATAGGCTTTGCACCTAGGATTTCAAAAGCCTTTAAATGCTGGTCAATGGGTCTTGCACCAAGCGGACAGCCGCCGGGCATTGCAGCGCAGGCATTATGACACCTGCCAAGCAGTGCGCCAAGGAAGTAATAAGAAGCACGCATTTTTTTGGCTTCTTCATAAGGGACATAATGACTGTTGATATTTTTACAGGAAATCCAGTAAGTATCACCGTTTTTGCCGACAGGACGTATTTCTGCACCAAGTCCCTGAAGGACTTTAAGACAGATTTTCACATCACTGATGTCAGGGACATTTTCGATAATACAAGGAACATCGAGCAGCAGTGCAGCCGGAAGAATAGCGACTGCCGAATTTTTAGCACCACTGACCCAGATTTCTCCTTTCAGCGGCAAACCGCCATTGATAACAAATTTCTCCATCTCCGTGTTCTTCTCTCCTTTAATGACGAGTGTTCTGTTTTTAAGATTGCACTCCTGATATCGTTTCATAGTCTGTCGGATACCAGCGAATCTGACTATTGTCATAGGGTTCTGTTCTTACACTTTCGATATACACAGCTTTTTTTGGTTTATCGTTAGCACCGGTTTCGACGGAAGAGATTTGGAAGATAATATCCAGACCATCAATGACCTGCCCGAAGACAGTGTAACTGCCGTCAAGATAGGGAGTGCCTCCGTACTGTGTGTATAAATTTCTTGCTTCCTGAGTGAAATAAATTTTCTGCTGTTCTGTGAGGGTATCCAAAAGGGCATTGTTTACAGATTCACCAGTGACAAGATAGAATTGACTGCCGTCAGTAGAAGTCATAGCGTTACTGTTAGCATAAGCAAGCGCACCGGGAACATGAATGAGCTGATTAGAAACACCGCCGTCAAATTTACCGCCCCAGCAGGATTCACCGCCAGTACCATCACCTTTAGGGTCACCGCTCTGAATCATGAAATCAGGAATGACACGATGAAAAATAAGTTCATCATAATAACCACTGTTGGCGAGGGTAGTAAAATTTTCGCAGGCTTCCGGAAGAAGGTCCGGGAAAAGACGGATTTTAATTTCGCCATAGTCTTTTACAGTCATGACAATAATTTCATCACCTTGTGCCGGCGGGGTATAATTGAGGATAGGAAAATCCTGAAGCTGAACATATTTTCTGCCGCAGCCCGTAAGGACAGTACTCATCAGCAGGAGCAGACTGACCGCAGCAACAGGGAGTTTGAATTTCATGATAACAATGCTTCTTTCTGGAAAAATGATTTGACAGGTGCAGCAGAGTACACCCAGATAAGAATATTATACAACATTCCTGAAAGTTTGTAAAGTGAAAATACGAATTTCCTGTAAGTATTTAGGAATTTTAATAATATTCATGTCTGCATGAATGAAATACTTGTGAAAAAGTACAGTAACAGGCGATAATCAGGGAACAGGAAGTTCGTTGAGCAGCTTGTCCTCCTGTGAATAGGACGAAATGGTAACAGACAGGATTTTGACTTCATTGAGCGGAGGAGTATAACCTTGTTGATTTGGTTCTTCCGCAAGTGGGAGGGCAGTAATTTGCCGGATAACATCCAAGCCGGAATATGCCTGCCCGAAGACAGTAACCTGCTGTGAAAAATTAGGAACACCGCCACGCTGCATAAAAGTATCGGCAAGTGCTTCACTGCCGGAAGCTTCCCGGAACTGTGTGACAAATTCTTCATCAGAAAAGTCAACAGAATTAAGGAGCATAAAACGGCTGCCAGTATAAGAAATTTCGCTTTTAAAGAGACGTTTTGTAAAGCTGGTATCTTTGGAAGTGGTAAGAGCGCAGAGCGCACCACAGAAAGGCCATAGATTCTGATGAAGTTCCTGCGGAAGTTTTTCCTGATTTTCAAAGACAGGTGTCTTGAGCGTTCCGGAAGAATCAGCACTTCCGGCAGCAAAATAGACATCCTGTTTCGCTTCAAAGACAAAAGTATCATCATAAAAGCCTTTTTCCGCAAGCGTGATAAACTGTGAGACAGTATCAGGAGCATAATCAGGATACAGAACAGCACGGATTTCACCAAGAGAAGTTTCAATCACAGCCGTGGGAGACCCTTCCGGGATTTCCTCGGTCTGGACTAATTCGAGAGTATCAGGGTCAATATAATGATAACCCTGCTGAGAAATCATAACGATGATATAAAAAGCAATAAAGCTGAGAACAGCAGCGGCAAGCAGAAAGATACCAAGTGTAGAGAGTGCTTTGCTTTTTTGTTTTTGATTCAGATGTGCCATGATGATTATAATTTAGAGATTTCAATGCCCTGACGGGTTTCCTTGACAGCATAGCCAAGTTTTTTAATTTCGTCACGGAGTCTGTCAGCTTCAGCAAAATTTTTCGCTTTTCTGGCTTCTGTTCTCTGAGCGACCAGGTCAAGAACTTCCTGAGGAATGGTTTCTTCTTTGCGTTCATAAAGCAGACCAAGAACGGAGATTAGTTCTTCAAAAAGTTCAGAGCCTTTCTGAAGCTGTTCTCTGGAAGTATGGGAATCAGCAGACATAATATTCAGTTCACGGACAAGTGCAAAAACAGCCGTGAGCGCATCAGCAGTATTGAGGTCATCAGAAAGAGACTGAATAAAATCTGATTTTGCTTTTGTAAAGACAGCCTGTGCCTGTTCGGAAATACTGCCGGAGGGGGCATTTTTGAGCGCATTCCGGAGAGTTTCCCGGCACTGATAAAGACGGTCAAGAGACGCTTTGCAGGCGTTGAGAAGTTCGACAGTATAATTCATAGGCGCACGATACTGCGCCTGAATCATAAGATAACGGATTACTTCATAGCCGTAAGTCTCGGCAACATCTTTTGTAAGGAAGAAATTGCCTTCTGATTTAGACATTTTTTTATGGTCAACGTTGATATGTCCGTTATGCATCCAGTAATTTGCAAAAGGCGCATCATTAGCAGCTTCTGACTGTGCAATTTCATTTTCATGGTGAGGGAAAATCAAATCATGACCGCCGGCATGGAGGTCGATAGTATCACCCAGACAATATTTTGCCATGCAGGAGCATTCAATATGCCAGCCGGGACGACCAGCCCCCCAGGGAGAATCCCAGTGCTGTTCAGAAGAGTCACAGCCTTTCCAGAGCGCAAAATCAAGAGGGTCTTGTTTGATTTCGTTGATTTCCACTCTTGCACCAGCATTGAGGTCATCAAGCGACTGATTGGAAAGTTTGCCGTAAGAGATAAATTTTCTGGTTTTATAGTAGACATCATTGCCAGCCTGATAAGCATAGCCCTTGTCGATAAGAGTTTGAATAAAGCTGATAATTTTCGGAATAAATTCAGAAACTCTGGGATGCACCGTAGCCGGACGGACGTTCAGCCCTTCTGCATCTTTGCAGTAAGCAGCAATATATTTTTCAGCACAGGCTTCCGGAGAAATACCTTCCTCCCTGCCCTGTCTGATAATTTTATCATTTACATCAGTATAGTTCTGTACGAAAGTGACTTCATAGCCCATATATTCGAGGAATCTGCGGAACACGTCAAAGACACACACGGGTCTTGCATTGCCGATATGGATATAGTTATAAACAGTAGGACCACAGACATACATCCGGACTTTGCCGGGTACAATCGTTTTGAATTCTTCTTTTTTGTTCGTAAGGGTATTGAATACCTGAATCATAAAAACCTGCCTCCTGAGTCAAGAAAATAAATCTCCCCTGCATGTGAGGGGAGATGCATTAATAATATTATAGCGAAAAAGCAGAAAAATGTCAAGAGGGTGATTTTCATTCATCCAAAATATTTTTCTTGATATAATTAATTGCCTGTTCAGCAGACAGTTCACCCAGCAAAACTCCGAAAATAGCAGGACTTAGCAGATTCAGCACTTCAGGACAATATGCTGTGATATAATCTTCAGTTTCCAGTG
>DJXC01000022.1 GCA_002449575.1 Ruminococcus sp. UBA7014 | reverse complement strand
TATTTCCGTTTTGATGTTGCGACTTCCTCCGTTGAGGTGGAAACTGGTCACTATGGGAGAAAGACCGTATAACCGCTGTGTTATGCGGTTTATTTTAAGAAAGCAAAAACTTCTATATCACTATGGCAGTTTCGCACCCGGATTATCGTTTCCGTAGCCTTCAAGCAGATTGACGATACCCCAGAGGGATACACCGCCGCCGATGAGGCAGATAACTGACTTGAGTACAGTACACGCTGTTGTAATAAAGCTGGAAGTATCGACTGCACCACTGCCAGCCGCAAAAGCCTGAATGCCGCCTGTCATGGACATAACGCCTGCAATCGTGGCGAAAAGTGTTGCCTTCTTTGCGAACTTACTGCCCTTTGCAAGCCACTTGTGCTTCGGTTCAGATGCAGTAGTAATAGTTGCTGTTGTCTCGCTTGCGGTATCAGCGACCGCAGAAATGTTCATAGTTTCCATAAGTAAAAAGTCTCCTTAAAATTAAAATAAAGTAAAATTGTCCGCAGTTTCAACCGATTCTGTTTTATTTTCGGCTTCTTCACTGACCGAACCTCCGACATTTTTCTCTGTATCGTCATTGGTATCGGATTTTATAACTTCCTGTTTAGCGTCTGACCCGTGCGTATCAAATCTTGTGACTTTATCCCTTGCCTTCGGCTCATAGTGCATATCTTTTCTCTGTTTTACATACGCACCAATATCAAAGGCATTTTCTGGGTGTTCGTCACTCAAAAACTGATATTCCTTGTGACGGGTAATATCGTACTTGTCAGAAAAGAAAGGTCGGACACCTCTCAATTATTTAATAGCCCAGTCTGTGTTTCACATCATAGCTGATAGCACGACTTTCAGCGTTTCTCTTGAAGTTATAGCTGATAACCTCGTTATACAGAGAACTTATCAGATAAGCCTCATAATTACGGATATTCAGCACTTCATTCATCTGCTGGATAACATTCTGAACATGATAGATATTCAGTTTCAGCATCACGGACTTGACTATCTCTCTTGGATATTTCTGACCGTGGATAAGTTCATACGGCTTGTTTGATACAATCTGACGAACAATAGCAGAAACGATTTCTTCTGCTTCCTGCCAGCCGTCCTCATCATCGTCACAGATGCAATCGAGCCATTCACCTAATTCATAAAAGTCGATATTCTGCTTTATGATGTCTGTGTAAATCTCACTTTCTCTGCTGTATCTTTCCATCAATCTTTCATCTTCTGACTTTTCAACAGTCGGATTGTTGAAAGTTTGTTGAAAACTTTTCTGCTGTGCGGAAGGACGGATGGATTCTTGATAACTAAGTTTTTGGTTTTTTTGTATTTTCTCATTAGTATTTATTTGTGCCTGCTTTTCAGCCTGCGGACTTTCAGCATTCGGGTTTTCCGCAGACCGAAAACCACTATCTTGTTTTTTAGCAGTTTTAGAAGTCGTTTTTTTGGACTTTTTCGGAAAAAGGTCTTTAACGACTTTCTTTGCACTTTTGCGTGTTTTCTCTGATTTCTTCTCAGCATCTTCCTTGGAGAGTGCTATCTCGAAAAATTCATAGATGTACTCAAAACCATGATTTTTGCTCTCATTGGATTTCAGCTGAGTGCGGACAAGATAGCCCAGCTCGGTAAGCTCTGCCAGACGAGCCTTGATTGCAGATTTGCCCTCTTTGCAGATTTTGACAATTCCTGCAACAGAAAATCTCCATGTATTCGGCAGCGACAGCACTTTCAGGAGCAGACCCTTTTGTTTCAGGTTCAGCTTCTTTGAGCGTAACAGTTTATTGCTGATAACCGTGAAATGGCTGTCCTTTTTGACTTTGTAGAGCGTTGCATTGTCAGCCGTGTATGTTTCCATAACAACATCATATTGCGGAACGGAAGTATCCTTTGCCGAATACTCATAAAAATCGTAGACGTACTTGATACGACCGCCTGTTTCCTTGGACGGCATCAGTTTGGTACGCACAAGATAGCCCAGACTTTCAAGCTCTTTAAGTATATTACGGACGGCAGTCTCTCCGACATTGGTGATGACTTTCAGCCCCATGACCGTAAAGTTCCAGTTCTCAGGCAGCCCCATAACCATTGCAAGCAGTGCAATCGCCTGACAGCTGATATTCGTTGAACCGATAAACCTGTTGTTCAACATCGTAAAATCTCTGGTCTTATGCACTCTGCATATGGTATCGCCGATAGTTTTCTCAATGTATTTGTCCATTTCCTCACCTCATTTACTGACCTATCATTTCATTGAAGCCGAGTGGCTGATAGGTGAATGTCATTTCAGGTATTCTTCTTTTGTTGACAGCGTAGACCTTGCCGTAAGGCTTGCTGATTTCAAGCAGGAGATTGTTATACTTCTCCTTACCTGTGAGTTCCTCGACAGCCCTGCATATCTCATCAGGCTCATAATTCTCCATTGCTTCAAAGGTGAACATTTCTTCAAGGCTTGCATAGTCGCATTTTGGATTATTCAGCATGAGCCTAAACAGCTCACGGCTGCTCTTCATCAGGTCATACTTCCTGTGTACTCCAAAATCAATTTCTCCGATTTCAACCTTAGCCATTGATAGACCTCCTGTAATGATAATTCTTATTGAAAATAAAAAACACTCCTCACCGACCGTCAGACGACAGTCGTTTGAGAAGTACTTTCACACATATTCAGTTTTCGTTCAGACACAAAAATAGCGGACAGCACTTCATGATTATGAAACACTGTACGCTATTTTTTCATATGATTTGTCAACAGATTTTCTACCAACTTTTTAGATTTCTACCATTTCTACCATATCTACCAACCCTGTTGGCAGTGGTTTTCTACCAAATTTCTACCAAAATGAGTGCTTTTTCAAAAATTCAGCTTTCCCGAATTTCTGGGATAAACTATCTTCAACGGCTTGAAAACGCCTATTTTACGGTCTTAGAATACCGCAGACTTCCATAGACTTCTGTAACTGTCAGACAGCATTGTATTTTGCGCCACAAAGGGCGAAAATACATTTGCTTGTCGGGGACACCCCGAACCCCGAATGACCGCACAGCGGTCATAAAAAAATCGGCTACCGCCGAAATCATCACAAAGGAGATAACACCATGAAAACCGAAAAAAGAAAGCGTGGCAGACCGCCAAAGCATAAGGTTACTGAAACTACTGGAATGACCTATGACGGAGCAATCAATTACACGCTTGACAAAGAGGTCAGAGCCGAACTTGACAAAAGCCTTGCTGACAAGTCGGAAAGTCAGCTTACTGATGATGAGCGAAAGTATTTGAAATCCAAGCGAGAAAATAAGTCCTGCACCCTCAATATTCGCTTTACAGAATCCGAAATGCAGGACATTGAAAACAAGTGCCAACAGTTCGGTTACAAGAGCAAGTCAACATACGTTCGTGATTGTGTCAGGGCGAGAGTGGATTTGACCGCAGACAGCACCGATATAGCCGAAACAAATCAGTTGATGAAACGCATCGGAAACAACATCAACCAAATTCTTATCCGTCTGCACAGTACAGGGCGAATCTATGCCGAGGACATAGCGGAAATCAAAGGGGGCGTAAATGAAATTTGGCATACACTTCTATCCATTCAATCAAAGCGACAGACTGGGCGGCAATCCGCTACATCACAGACGGAGATAAGACCGTCGACGGTCTATATGTGCAGTCTTATGCCTGCCGAGCCGACAGCAGAGGAGCAAGCGAAGATTTCCGAGCCGTCCGAGCCAACGGAACAGGACGGACAACAATCCTTGCACATCATATAATTCAGAGTTTCGCTCCGAACGAAGTCACACCCGAACAGGCTTTGCAGATTGGTGAGGAACTTTGTGACAAATTTCTGAAAGGCGATTATCAGTATGTGCTTGCCGTTCATACCGACCATGCCCATATCCACTGTCACATCATTTTCAATAACACAAACCTCTATAACGGATTGAGTTTCACAACAGAGCATAATCAAGGCAAGGTCAGCGAAAGGTCATGGGCGAAGTTACGGAAAATTTCTGATGATATTTGTCAGGAACACGGCTTGTCTGTTATCGAGCCGAAAGGCAAGGGAGTTTCGCATTTCGAGCGTGATATGCAGATACAGGGCAAGTCATGGAAAGATAAACTCCGTGCGAAAATTGCCGAAGTCGCATTTTACAGCAAAGACTTTGAAGATTTTCTCCGAAACTGTACCGTCAGCGGTATTGAGTATGTGTACAAGCCACAGAACAAGGTCAAGCTGAAGTTCCGTCTGAAAGACGAGGGACAGCAGAAGTTTACACGAGCCGACACTTTGGGCGAAGAATTTACTCCCGAACGCATCGCAGAGCAGATTGAACAGATACAGAAATCTCAATCCACTTTGGAAAGGCTTTCTGAAAAGAAAAATCCCGAAAAGACCTCTGCACCGCCCATGAGTGATGTGCTTACTGATGAAGAATTTTTCGCATTGTTGAGCGAGCAGAAAACTCCTGAACCCGAACCGATTGAAAGTCAGCCGTCTGAAAAGAAAAAGGATATGTGGGAATCCATTCGAGGTATGCGAAAAGCTGATGAAATCATCACGGCACTTGAAAATGTTGGAATCACATCATTTACGGAATTTTCCAAATTTATGTGGAATACCTCACATTCTGATGACCGCACCGAAGAATTAAGCGTGCTGAAAAAGAAAATCAGGGCGGTTGATACGCTCATTGCCAAGCTGAAACAGCATTCCGAACATTCAGCCGTTTACAAGGAATATCAGGAATGTTCTGCACTCTGGCGAAAGCATTTCAAAAAGAAAAATTCAGACGCTATTGATAGTTATGAACAGGCAGACAAGTACATCAAAAATCATATCAAAGATTACTATGTTGACGGCAGACCGCCCAAGCGTAGTGACTTGCAGAAAATGTCAGCCGATTTGAAATCGGAATATGAAACTCTCCTAAAGGAGCATAACACTTTTCTGGCGAAGAAATCAACGGCACAGCAGTACACGAGGGAAGTCCGCAACTCAAAACTTGCTCATGAATTTAATGAGCAGAACCGACAGCGCAGACTTACACAGCAGAAAAAGAAAGATACACTGGAATAAAGAAAGGATAAGTTTATGAGCAAAATCGGATATATTCGTGTTTCAAGCGAACATCAGGAAACCGCCAGACAGCAGGAGATTATGGACAATTGCAAGGTTGACCGTATTTTCTCCGAGAAGATTTCAGGAGCGACAGCCGACCGCCCACAACTCAAAGCCATGCTTGACTATGTGGGTGAGGGCGATACGCTTTATGTGGAGAGTATCAGCCGTCTGGGGCGGTCAACAAGGGACTTGCTGAATATCATCGACACTCTCAACGACAAGGGCGTAACGCTTATCAGCCACAAGGAGAATATCGACACCAATTCGCCAACGGGGAAATTCATGCTGACCGTGTTTGCAGCTCTCTCACAGTTGGAGCGTGAACAGCTTAAACTCCGTCAGCGTGAGGGCATCGAGATTGCAAAGGCACAGGGCAAATACACAGGGCGAAAGCCTATCCCGATTGACTGGGGAAAATTTGAAAATCTCTATGGGGAATGGAAGTCGAAGAACATCACGGGCAGGGACTTCATGCGAAAAATGGATTTGTCGGCTAACACATTCTACCGCCGTGTGCGTGAGTATGAAACCCGAAACGGCATCATCGAGCCGACTTCCGCCTGACAATGCCCCCAGAGCCGTCCGAGCCTGCCGAGCGGAAAACTTGCCGACCAAAAAAGCACCCCCTCTGAAACGTCCAGAGAGAGTGCTATACGGTCAGCGTGTGCCGTTAGGTTATCTGCTTGTTGTGGTATGCTCCACAATTCTGATTATGACTTGTGCGGAACGGTTTTTGAGTGTGCCAGTAGGCTAAGATTATTGGAGTGCTTGCTAACCCAAATCAGAGTTTAAAAAAACATTTTATTATTCCTAACTTTGATTGTTTTTAATTAATGCTCTTTTCATTAAACACAAATCAAATACATTGAGCCGCCCATCTTTATAAAAATCGGCTTTTTTCCAACATACAAGGTGTGTATCTGGTACAGCTAAAAGCCATTTTTGTAACAGAACTACATCAGAGACAGAAAAAATGCCATCACTATTGACATCCCCCTTGATATATGGAGGGTCATCAGCGTGTTTTTCCTGATAGGAAATAGCGGACAGCGAGGGAATTGGAATTGCTTGCAGAGGATCGCCCATTCCCGTGCGGAAAAATTCAGAATCCGTCACACGGGTATGATCACGCTCCAGCATTGCAGAGCCGACTGCAAAATAGGTTTCAAGATACTGCTTTGACCATTGATTGGTATCGTTCAAAGCATCATCCCATGTGACATCGACATAATAATACTCGTCATCGTCCAGCATTACAATATTCCAGCGATGCCCATTCCCGTTCACTGTGCCATTGACACAGGCAGACTCCAGACCATAATACTGTGCAAGCATCTGATAGGTCGAGGCATAACATTCGCAGACACCAGTTTTGTAAAAGACAGCACCGTAAATACAGTTTGTCCATTCTCCATCCGATGGGTACAAGGAGGTATCATAGGAATATGTCATATTAAGACAGAGTGTATCGTGAAGGTATTTTGCCTGTTCGTAAGGAGCATCAATTGTGGTAACCTTGGAATAGGAATCGATGTAACTGTTGATTTTTGAAAAAATCGCTTTTCTCTTTTCTGCTTTGTCGAAATCATATTCATAGAGCAAATTCAATTGGTCATCAATAAAAAAGGCAGAATTGATAAAATAATAATACGGATGATCGACCGCATACATATTCAGCACATTCAGTTGATCGGAATAAGACAGTTCGCCTACATCGGGTGACCATTTGACAGGCGTTTCTGCATTGAACGAGATCAGATATTCTGTATGCGACAAATCACCGTTGTAGGAAATCAGTTCCTCACAAAACCGATCCAGACATTGATAAAACGCTTTGCACTGTGCAGCCCTTTCAAACTGATCAAACTGATCGTAATAGAAGTGACTGGCGGCTCTTTCAGCATAGGTGATGACGGTCTGAGAAAAATCTGTATTTTCATCTGCGGCAGAGACAAACTGCTTAGGCAGATTTACACCAACAGCCATCACTGCCATGAGGACTGCAATGATTCGGTTCAATTTTTGTTTACTCATCTAAAGCACGCTCCCTTCTAAAATTCATTATACCATATTTTGTTTTTGCTGTCAAGAAAAATGTCAGCGGTTTTAGAATAAAATAGCTCGCTGTATCGGTCTTAACCTTGTTTGTTTTAAAACTTCTTTATGCCTACTGTCCTAAATCTCAAGGAATGAAACAGCTTATGGCTGGTCTTGGTCTGATTCTGCTTGCAATCGTCCTCGTGCCTGTACTCCAGAACATGATGACAGGTGCGACTGACATATTTTTCATGACTGCGTGGGAGGGCGGTATGTGGGCAGTTGTGGAACTTCTGCCCCACTGGGGCAGAAGTTATCAGCAGTTAAAAATCATCATCTTCATCCGAATCGTCATAGTTCAGTTCAGATTCAGACTTCTGCACAGGCTTTTTCTTCATTATGAGGAAAGCGACAATTCCGGCAGCAATCAGGGCAAATGCACCAATGCCGAGCATCATCATGTTATTCAT
>DJXC01000163.1 GCA_002449575.1 Ruminococcus sp. UBA7014 | reverse complement strand
CTGACGAAAAATTCCGAAGTCATGCCGATTTCGCCTTTCAGGGTATAGGTCAGGCGGCAGGTGATACCCTGACTGTCAGTGACATATTCTTTCTGACAGTCCAGAATTTCGATATTTTCAGAAAGAAAATTTTTTTCATAGCGGACAATATCTGCATTCAGGTCAAGCAGGGCTTGTTCTTCTGTGCGTTCTGTAACAGCCGTTTTCTTTTCAGAAGTTACCCGCCGGAAAATACCTGCCGGAAGCGTATGCTCCAGAAAACAAAACGGTGTATAGATTTCTTTTACAGAAGCTTCTGTAAAATCTGGTTTCCGCAGAGTGAGTGGAATTTTCAGATTGAACAGCTGAAAAAATTTCTGTGTGATTTTTCTGCCGGTAGCAGAAGTCTGCTGACTGGTGAAATATTCCGTCAGTTCTGCCTGCTGTGTGTAAATGCCGGTAACACTTCCAAGCGCATGACGAAAATGAATGATTGGACTGTTTTCCTCCTGAATCATGCCGCTGACAATCACATCTCCGGCAGAAACGCCGTCACCTATCAAATGCACAAGCTGTCCGCTGTAGATGCGTACATCTGTAATCTGCGCATGATAACGGGAAATAATGTTACATGGTGTGCGTTCTTCTGTCATGGACGGCGGCGGCGTTTCTTCTGTAATCTGTACGACAAGCCGGTTTCCGGTGTTCCGGATGCCTGCCCATGCCACTTCCGGAATCTGAATCCGGAGCATAGTTTCACAGTAATTTCTGTCGATATCCGTCATCCATGTTCCCTGCGAAATGCCTTCTTCTGCAAGCAGTGAAAGAATGACAGAATCTTTTACAGTTTCTGTTCCCTGAATTTCAATCACAGCAACTGTATTCGAGTAGTAGAAAATCAGTGCTGCACTTAACAGAATTCCGAATAAAATTCCGAACCGAAACCGGTATTTCCTGATTTTTCCGGACAGTGACGGCAGTGTCTGCACAGTCAGTGTCATGTGATGCTGTGCGGCAAGTTCTTCAATTAGCGGCAAATCTTGTTTCAGAATCCGGAAACAGAAAATATTCTTTCTGCAATATTGATTTCCGCATATTGCCGGACTGTTCCGGATAGCGTTAATAAACGGATAAGGGTTTCTGCCCTCCGCCTGAACTTCACAGTATTCACGAATCTGCATGACAATCAACTCTTTTCTGTCAGATTTACGGATGAGATTTTTCCTGTGACGGTCACACTGCTGTCAGCATAATCAAACACACGCAGACCTGTCCCCCAGATTTCGATAATCATATCAATTGTCTGGAGTCTGACCATCACTTCATGATATTCCAGAATCCGGCGGCAGTTTTCGATTTTCAGCCGCTGATTGCCGTGCATATGCAGATAAGTATCCAGATAAACCCAGCCCGGCACAGCAGGTTTGAATTTCTTCCGCAAGCGTATCACACTCCCTTTTGCAGTCTATGTCAGTTTCTTTGCAGATATGCGCATAACTTTCGGAAAATCGGCATAGTCTGTACAGGTGATGTACATGCTCGGTAAAAAAATAAATTCTGTGTTTTTCATTTCCGGAATGCTGTTGTTGTTTTCCGGTGCAGTATATTTTCATGAACAAGTTGGAGATAGTATTCTGAATGCCGGAGAACGCTGTATTCTGGTCATTCTGCCGTCACTATATTTTTTTTCCGTTCTGGCAGCGTTCTGTGTAAAATCCGGATTTCTGGAAATTCTGGCGAAACCGTTCGGAAAAGATGCTGTTTTATGGCTGACTGTATTTTTTTCGCAGATTGGCGGTTATCCGGTAGGCGCACAGCTCTTGCACAACTTATATCAGGAAGGCAGAATTTCACGGAATCTGGAACAAAAACTGCTTTGTGCCTGTGTCGGATGCGGATTTGGTTTTCTGTTTGCAACAGTCGGCGGCAGCACCCGGAATGCTCTCCTGATATGGCTGATTCTGAGTATTCCGAATTTTCTGCTTGCGGCATTTTTTCTCCGGTCGGAAACTTCCGGAATGCAGAAACTAAAGATTCCAGAACAAAAGCCGTTTTCTGTTCTGCTGACAGAAAGTGTAGAGAGTGCAGCTTCTGCTATGCTGAAAATCTGTAGCATGATACTGGCATTCGGCGCACTGACGGGCATTCTGACAGGCATTTACGGGAAGATACAGCCTGTTATCGGGAGTATGCTCGAAATCAGCAGTCTGACAGAGTATATGCACAGCGGGGGTATTCTGCCTGTAGCAACAGGGTTGCTTTCATTCGGCGGATTTTGTGTACAGTTTCAGATTGCTGCTGTCAGTGAGAATCATATCCGATGGGGAATGTTTCTGTCCTGCCGGGTGCTGACTGCTTTGTGTTCCGGTCTGCTGTGTGCAGTGTGCATGAAATTTCTTTTTCCGGAACAGATTTCTGTTTTCCTGACGGAAACCGTAGTTTCAGCTTATAGTACGCCCAGCAGAATTCCGGCTCTCTGTCTGCTGATGATGTCCGTTTTCGTCCTGAAAAAATATGATTTTTTCTATAAAATATTGACAAACTGCAAAAAATAAGTTAAAATAGAATTAGCATAAATTGCACAAAATTAAGAGGAGGTAATTGCAATGAAAATTTTTAAAAGACTGGCGGCTGGCATTTCTGCGCTTGCTTTGTGCGCCAGTATGACTGTTTCCGGATTCGTTCCGGCAAACGCTGTGGATGATAACAATGATGACTGGCTTCATGCTGTCGGCAGCCGTCTCTATGACCAGAACGGAAATGAAGTCTGGCTGACCGGTGCAAACTGGTTTGGCTTTAACTGTTCTGAAAACTGCGCTCATGGTATGTATGCCGCTGACTGTGATGCTTTTTTGCAGAGTGTGGCAAATCATGGGATTAATATCATTCGTATGCCGATTTCGACAGAATTATTATGTTCCTGGATGAATGGCGAACCCAATCCCGTAAAGAGTGTGCAGGCAAGCTATGAACCGCCTGTAGACAAGGTCGGCGAAGACGGCACTGTCACCAAAGCCGGTACTTACGGAAATATCAATAAGGATTTTGTCGAGGCTGATGGCAAGACACTCAAAAATTCGCTTGGTATTTTCGATGCTATGATGAAAAAAATGAAGCAGTACGGACTGAAAGTTCTGGTCGATGTGCATAGTCCGACTGCACATAATTCTGGTCATGACTATAATCTCTGGTATTATAATCCGGAATGTGAAGCCGCTGATACAAAGGCAATCACAAAAGACGGTCATGAAATAACTTATCGGGAATGGATTGATTCGATTACATGGCTGGCAGAACGTTATGCCAATGATGATACTATCTTGGCTTATGACCTCAAGAACGAACCGCACGGCAAGCGTGGCTATGACGGAAGCACCTGTCCTGCCGGTATTGCAAGATGGGATAACTCCAAAGTCGAAAATAACTGGGCATATGCTGCTACAGAATGCGGCAATTCTATTCTGAATGTCAATCCGAATGCACTGATTCTTATCGAAGGTGTAGAACAGTATCCGAAAACTGAAAAAGGTGCAACTTATGATACTGCGGATATCTGGCAAGCTCCGGCAGATGTTTCTCCGTGGTATGGCGCATGGTGGGGCGGCAATCTCCGTGGTGTAAAAGATTATCCGATTGATTTCGGTGATGCTAAGAAAAACAGTCAGATTGTCTATTCTCCTCATGACTATGGTCCTTCTGTTTATGAACAGACATGGTTTAACAAAGATTTCACAACGCAGACTCTGCTTGACGACTACTGGTATGATACATGGGCTTATATCAATGATAAAGACATTGCGCCTCTGCTTATCGGCGAATGGGGCGGTCATATGGATGGAGGCAAAAACCAGAAATGGATGGAATTGCTCCGTGATTACATGATTGATAATCATATTAATCACACATTCTGGTGCTTGAATCCGAACTCCGGTGATACCGGCGGTCTGCTCGGCTATGATTTCGCCACATGGGATGAGGATAAATATGGTCTGTTTGAACCCTCACTCTGGCAGACAACTGACGGCACTTATATCGGACTTGACCACGCACACAAACTCGGTGATTCCGGTATGACAGTAACAGAATTCTACGCTTCCGGTGCAGAAAGCAATCTTGATGCCGGCAGCAAGACTGACCCCGTTCAGATTGAAACAAAGCCCACAGATGAAACGCAGGAAACTACTGAAAAAACTACAGAAGCCAGTACAGAAAAAACGACTGAAGCACTTCCTTCTGATACCCCTGCTGATTCTGTTATGTTGGGTGATGTGGATAAAAGTGGTAAAATAGACATTCTGGATGTCATTACCCTCAATAAAGCCCTGCTCAGTAAGGAAAAACTGGATTCTGCTCAGGAAAAAGCGGCTGATGTCAATCATAATAACAAGCCCGAAGCAGCAGATGCTCTCCTGATTATGAAATATATTGTTGGGATTATAACCAGTTTTGATTAATTTTGCATATCATAAAAAGCGGCTGATTCAGCCGCTTTTTTGTTAGGAAGAAAGATTCAGGGCAGATTGGTATAGCCCATGAGATAATAAGGTCAAGCGCACCAACTTCGGAAGACAAAATTAAAAAGTCATCGTCTGTGATATAATAACGGGAAGGTCTTAATCCGTTACGGTCAAGAACAGCCCCCATTATATCACCATCGGAGAACAGGATAGAAGCAGGACCGTCCCATGGTTCCATCATAGTGGCGTAATACTGATAAAAGTCTTTCTTGTCACGTGTCATTGCCCGGTTATGTTTCCAAGGTTCAGGAATCAGAAGCATGACAGCTTTCGGCAGCGGAATGCCGGACATTACCAGAAATTCCAGTGTATTGTCAAGACGTGCAGAATCTGAACCGTTGACATCAATAATCGGGAGGAGCTTGTGCATATTTTCTTTCAGAATAGCACAGTCAATAGATTCTTCACGGGCAAGCATTTTATCAGCATTGCCAGTGATGGTATTAATTTCGCCGTTGTGGACAATAAATCTGTTTGGGTGTGCTTTCTGCCAGCTTGGTGTGGTATTTGTGCTGAATCGGGAATGTACTGTTGCAATTGCAGAGGCATATGCCGGATTCTGCAAATCTGGAAAAAACTGCCGGAGTTCATTGACCAGAAACATACCTTTATAAACTATCGTCCGGCTGGAAAGCGATACGACATAAGTATTTTCGTTGCTCTGCTCGAATACACGGCGGGTAATATATAACATTCTGTCGAATTCCAGACCTTTCGGGCAGGATTCCGAACGTTTCACAAACGCCTGCCAGATAGACGGCATACTGCTGTGTGCCATTTCGCCCAGAATTTCGGGAACGGTCGGCACTTCACGCCATCCAAGGACTTCCATCCCCTCTTTTTGTGTGATGATTTCAAATAATTTTTTAGCCTGACGGCGTTTCAGTTCGTCCTGTGGGAAGAAAAACATACCAACGCCATAATCCCGCACTTCGCCGAGTATGATATTTAATTTTTCGGCTTCGGCAGTAAAGAATGAATGTGAAATCTGTAATAAGATTCCTACACCGTCACCGGTTTTGCCTTCGGCATCCTTTCCGGCGCGGTGTTCGAGGGTTTCGACAATATGAAGAGCATCTTCCACGACACGCCTTGACGGAATCCCCTTGATATTGACAACGGCACCAATGCCACAGGCATCATGTTCAAATCTGGGGTCATAAAGCCCCTGTTTCGGGTAGGGGTCTGCTGTTCTGAAATTATTCATCATAATATTTCCTCACTCCTGCTAATTGAAAT
>DJXC01000028.1 GCA_002449575.1 Ruminococcus sp. UBA7014 | reverse complement strand
TCGTTGACCCCAGAAAAGAAAAAATTGCCGTTGCAGAAGCTAAAAAGCTGAATATTCCGATTGTTGCAATTGTAGATACCAACTGCGACCCGGATGAAGTAGATTATGTTATCCCTGGCAATGATGATGCTATCCGTGCTGTAAAACTGATTGCCGGCACAATTGCAAATGCAATTATTGAAGGTCGTCAGGGTGCTGATGATGTTTCCGCTGAAGATGCAAACGCCGCAGAAGCTGTAGAAGAAGCTCCGGCTGAAGAAGCACAGGAAGCATAATTGATTTTTAAAATTTATCAGAAGTGAGGTATATATCATGGCTATTACTGTTGCACAGATTAATGAACTCCGTCAGATGACCGGTGCAGGCATCATGGACTGCAAAAAGACTCTGACAGAAGCAAACGGCGATATTGACAAGGCTATTCAGCTGCTCCGTGAAAAAGGTCTGGCTACTCAGGCGAAGAAAGCCGGCAGAGTTGCTGCCGAAGGTCTGGCTCTGGCACTCGTCAGCGATGATAATAAAATCGGTGCTGTTGTAGAAGTCAATATCGAAACAGACTTTGCCGCCAAAAACCCCAAGTTCAAGGAATTTGTAGAAAAAGTTGCCAAGACGGTTATCGAAAAGAATCCCACTGATGTAGAAGCCCTCAAGGCAGAAACAATTTTCGGCGGTTCTGAAACCGTTGCAGAAGCACTTCAGGAACTGTTCCTGTCTGTTCGTGAAAATATTCAGATTCGCCGTTTCGCAAGACTCGAAGGCGATGCTGTTGTTGCCTATGTTCATCAGGGCGGTCAGGCTGGCGTTATTACTGCTGCCAAGACCGAAGCTGGCGCAGCCCCTGCTGTTCTGGAAGCTTTGAAGGACTGCGATTTCCAGGTTGCTGCTATGCATCCGGATTTCCTTGTTCGTGAAGATGTTCCGCAGTCCAGAATTGATGAAGAAAAGGAAATCATCCTCAAGCAGATGGAAGAAGACCCCAAGCTCGCAAACAAGCCCGAACAGGCAAAAATCAAGATTGCAGAAGGTAAGCTTGGCAAAATCTATTCCGAAATCTGCCTGATGGAACAGGCTTTTGTAAAGGAAAACAAGCTCACTGTCAAGCAGTATGTTGACAGCAAGGCAAAAGAAGCCGGCGCAGCAATTAATGTAACAGGCTTTGTATGCTTTGAACTCGGCGAAGGTATCGAAAAGAAAGCTGACGATTTCGCCGCAGAAGTAGAAAGCATGATTAAAAAAGGCTGATTCCGGTCATATACAGTAAAAATCAAAAAGGCGGCATCCGTTGCCGCCTTTTTTGTAAAATAAACTACTTGCAAATTTCTTTCAGTTGTGATATAATAGAAATAATCAAATATCACGGAAAGGAGTAATATCCAGAATCATGAAAAAGAAAAAAAGAAGCTCTGTTTTTGTCGGACTGCTTGTATTTGTCCTTCTGGTGCTGATTGCGTGTACAGTTTCGGTAAATCTCATCTTTTCTGGCGACCGTGTTCCCAGAATCGCAGGCTATTACCTGTACTTGCAGGAAACAGATGACATGGAACCTTCCATTCCGGAAAAATCACTGGTTGCTGCCGAAGCCACTGTGATTTCCGAACTGCATGAGGGAAATAAAGTACTCTGCTATCTTTCTGATGGCACACTTGCACTCCGAAATATCTACAAAATTGAAGAAACAGAAGACGGCACTATAAATTATTATCCCGGTACGGCAAAGGAACAGGGTACAGATTTGGTCATTCCCCGAAGCAATATTTTTGCAGTTTGCATCTGGGCAAGCCCGGAACTGTACTGGTATATTACGTTTGCGACTTCTGTCAACGGTCTGATGGCTTTTCTGGTAGCCCCCTGTGTTCTTCTGATTGTTATGCTCCTGATACACATCGCCAGAAACAGCAGCAGAGATATGGACGATGAAGAATTTACTTTTGAAGAAGAAACCCAGCCGAAGAAAAGCAAAAAAACAATAGAAACACCGCTTTATGACCCTGAAAATGCTGTCACACCTGATACACTGGAAGAAAAGAAATCTTCTATTTCCGAAAATTTTGCCACAAAACCTGTGAACGAAAATTCACCCTATCAGAAGGCTGTACAGGAACGTGAAAAAACAATGAAATTCCGTCGTCAGGAACTGGAAGCCGAGGCATTGCGTGCGCTGGAAGAACCTTATCCCGGACGAAAGAAAGCATCTGGCACACAGATTTATTCCGCACAGGAAATCCGTGAACAGGCAAGATTACAGGTACAGCAGCCAAATCCTGTTCCAT
Source organism: Ruminococcus sp. UBA7014 (assembly GCA_002449575.1). Lineage (GTDB taxonomy): Bacteria > Bacillota > Clostridia > Oscillospirales > Ruminococcaceae > UBA3855. The sequence continues at coordinate 5,731 of DJXC01000028.1, read as the reverse complement.
CTGCACCTGTTCCGCCTGCACCAGCTCCGGCAGTGCCTACCACACCTTTTCCGGCACAGACTTCTGTACCGATACAGCCGCCTGTGCAGACTGCACCGCCGTCGTCTCCTGCACCCGTTCAGCCCTCCCCTGCTCCCGAACCCAAACAGGAAATGCCGAAGCCTGCTGCTCCTGCTCCCAAAAAGCCCGCTTACAGCAGCCCGAATATTGATGATATTCTAAATGCGGGAAAGAAAAAGAATTCTAAAATTTCTTCCTCAGACTCAATTGATGATTTAATCCGCCTGCTGGAAAATGAAAAAAAGAAACTCTGATATGATATAGCATATATAAAACTGAAATCCCCGCTGTTTCCGGGGATTTTTCAGTATCATAAAGCAAAGGAGAATTTTGTATGAAATATCGAAATCCCGTCATTCCGGGTTTTTTTCCTGACCCGAGTATCTGTCGTGCAGAAGGAAAATATTATCTGGTGTGCAGTTCATTCCAGTTTTTTCCGGGTGTACCACTGTTCGAGAGCAGTGACTTAATCAACTGGAAACAGATTGGGCATGTCCTGACCAGAGCGTCTCAGCTTCCACTTGCAGAAGCCAATTCTGTCGGTGGAATTTATGCGCCGACAATCCGTTATCATGAGGGTAAATTCTACATGGTCACGACTAATGTCAGCAAAGGGGGGAATTTCTATGTCTGGACGGACGATATTCACGGTGAATGGTCAGACCCTGTTTATGTCCGGCAGGATGGCATTGACCCTTCTCTGTATTTTGAGAACGGAAAAGCCTATTTCATGAGCAACGGCACGGATGATAACGGCGTTCATGGTGTTGTACAGTGTGAAATTGACATAGCAACCGGAAAGAAACTTTCTCCGGCGGTCTGCATCTGGCAGGGCGCAGGCGGCAGATTTCTGGAAAGTCCGCATATGTATAAAATCAATGGTTATTACTATCTTATGGCAGCAGAAGGCGGCACGGAATACGGTCATATGATTGTTTATGCCCGAAGCAAGGAACTGTTCGGCAAATTTGAGAATTACCCGGAAAATCCTGTGCTGACAAACCGTAATCTTGGGGGATATCTGCTTCAGGGGTGTGGTCATGGCGATTTGGTTCAGGATGTTTCCGGAAACTGGTGGATGGTGCATCTTGCCTTCCGGCAGATTCATGAATGGGTCATGCATCACATTACCGGACGGGAAGTGAATCTTGTTCCTGTGACATTTCATGAAAACGGCTGGTTCACTGCCGGCATAAACGGTACAACCCGCCTTGAAATGGAAACTGACCGGATTCCGGATTCTGTCATACAGTCTCCCCTGCCGGAAAAACGCTTTGAAACGACAACAGTCGGCATTGACTGGTGCTGGCTGAAAAATCCGCATCCGGAATATTATGACCTGCATAAAGAATATTTCAGAATCCGCAGTTCCGGCGTTTGGCTCAACTGTGACGATAAAGAAAACCATGCACCCTCTTTTCTGGGCATTCGTCAGCAGGAAATGCATCTGCAAATTGAATGCACTGTAACAGTTCAGGGAGATGAAGACAAATTCAGGGAAGAAGCCGGAATTACCCTCTACATGACTCCTGACCAGCATTATGAAATTGCACTCCGGAGACTGGCGTTCGGCTGTGAACTTTTCAAGCGGCTGCATATCGGCGATATTGTACAGGAATCGAATCATGTGCATATTCACGGAAATACCGCAAGGCTGTGCATCAAGGCAGAACCGCTCTGTTATACTTTCTCGGCAGAAGCGGAAAATCAGCATTATGAACTCGGCACGGCACAGACAAAATTTTTATCAACAGAAGTTGCCGGAAATTTTACTGGTGTCATGATTGGGCTTTATGCACAAGGAACAGTATCTGAGCGTTTTTCAGAATTCCGGGATTTTCTCTGCAAAGTGACAGAATCATTAAAAACAGGGACTTGAGGCAGTCCCTGTTCTGTCTTACAGATTAAACTGTCCGTTGCCGATAAATTCACAGACCAGAGAATCCGGAGTAATGGCTTCCGGCGAAATTTCAGCAGCCTGTTCCAGAAATTCCAGCATATCATGTACCAATGGTTCTTCCGGCATATTCCGGAACGATTCCAGTAAAAATTTCTTATATGCACAGATTTCATATGGCATGAACGTATCGACATCATAATCCGAACGGTATTTATATGGCATAATATATTTATTCTCGCCTTCTTCCACACTGTGGAACATCATCAGCGTATCTGTGAACGAACGTTTCCGGAACAGCATATCACGCACCAGACGGCGCATCAGCCGGATTTTTGAGGGATGCAGCCTGATACCATTGTTTGCAATTCTGGTACGCACACTGACATAAATCTTTGCCGTTCTGGAATCCTTAAAGCTGACAATTTCCGGGTTCAGGCTGTGAATGCCCTCTAAGATAACCAGTTCACCGGGTTTTCTGTGCAGAATTTTGCCGCTGTTGATTCTGGCAGATTCTTTAAAATCATAAATCGGCAGTTCCACGGGACGACAGTGATAAATTTCCCGGAGCTGTTCTGTCAGAAACGAACTGTCCACACGTTTCGGAGATTCAAGGTCTAATTTTCCGGCAGCAAACAGTTCTTTTTCCTGTTCGGTCAGCGGACTGAAATAATTATCCAGTGAAAGTGTATGCGTTTCGATACCTCTGTCATCCAGAATTTTTTCAATCATTAGTGCAGAAGTCGTCTTTCCTGAACCGGAAGGTCCTGAAAGCAGGATAATCGGCTTTTTATCACGATGCAAAGCAATATCATCTACAATTTTTGTCAGACTTTCGAGATATTCAGCATTAGACCTGCGAATAAACTCAGCAGTATTTTCCGTGACCTGTTGATTAATTTTTTGTAATGCAATATTTTTCATAACGTGTGCCTCCTATGAAAAGTTTATCATTATTATATCATATTTTCTGACAGAAGTCAATCTTTTTTGTCAGAAACAGAGATTTTTCAGGAATGCTTTACAAATGATACAAAATATGTTATGATAAAAACCGAAAGGCAGATGAATCTGAAATTTTGAAATCTGAAAAATTAACACATACCGGTGTAGTTGCACTGCTGGCACTGGTATGCTGTATTTTATGGGGCAGTGCATTTTCCGGAGTCAAAATCGGCTATGCAGAAATGCATATTGCACCGGACGACTGGGCTTCACAAATGGTATTTGCTGGCGTACGTTTTTTTATTGCCGGACTGATGGCACTGCTTGCCGGAAGTCTGGCAGAACAGCAACTGCTGATTCCGCAAAAGCAGAGTATTCCGAGAATTGGTGTTATCAGTCTGTTTCAGACGATATTACAATATTTTTTCTATTATATCGGACTGGCGAACACAACAGGCACAAAAGCAGCGATTCTTGTTGCAGCGAATGTTTTTGCAGCTATTTTTATTTCCGGTGCATTTCATCAGGAACAGTTAAGTGCTAAAAAACTGCTTGGCTGTGCAATCGGATTTTCTGGTATTGTACTGGTAAATTTCAGCGGACTGGATTTTCGTCTGAATCTGCTTGGTGACGGCTTTATCTTTCTGTGTACGATAGCAAGCGGCTTTTCCAGCGTGTTCATGAAACGCTATACAGGTATTTATCATGAAAATCCGGTATTATTAAGCGGTTGGCAGTTTACATTCGGCGGAGCGGTAATGTGGCTGTTGGGTGCAGTCTGTGGCGGCAGTCTGCACCTGAGTCCAAAAGCATGGCTGATTCTGCTGTATCTGTCATTTGTCTCGGCAGCAGCCTATTCTCTCTGGGCGGTACTGCTGAAACATAATCCTGTCTCAAAAGTGACGGTATTCGGCTTTTTAAATCCGCTGTGCGGTGTGATTCTCTCCGGAATCATCCTGCACGAGAGCAGTACATTTACATGGCAAGGAATGGCAGCATTAGTATTAGTCTGCACTGGAATCCTGATTGTTAATTATGAAAAGAAAGGAACTCAGGCTCATGAAGTTTCATAAAAAATTAATATTTGCGTCCTTATGCTGTTCTGCCATTCTGACAGGATGCAGCTCCAGTTCCGGAACAAGTTCGGAACTGCCGAATCTGGACAGTCTGATTCAGGAAGAAAATACAAATATTTCAGAAGCCGAAACAACAGAAGCAGCAACTATTCAGGAAGAACGTATTTCTGCTGATATTTTCTATCTGACTGACCATCATACACAGAATCCGGCAGAACTCTCGAAATTCCGCAGACAGCTTACAACTGACGGCTTTATCTGGAACGAATGTACACTTTCAGAGCTTCCGGCAGATGCCGGAATTCTCATCTATAATTCTCCGGAAGAAGATTTGACTTCGGAAGAAGTTCAGGCTTTGCAGCCTTTCTTTGATGCCGGCGGTGATATGCTGGTTCTGCTTCCGGCTTCGGAAAGCAATACCAGATATAAATTTTTAAACAATCTGCTGGAAACATTCAGTATTCAAATAGATTATGACAGAATTACCGAACCGGAAAAGGACAGCAATTTCACGCTTTTACAGATAATCGGTATGCCGGAACGTATGCTTGCATATGAAGATTCTATGTCTGTTAAGCCTGTCTATATGCAGAATATGAGAAGTTTTCATATGCTTGGTGATTATGCAACAGACGAATTATTCATTGATACTATGCTCCAGACTTCAGCAGATGTTATCGGCGAACCCTGCGGCGGAATGGAAGATGACCCGCTCACCTATGAAAATGAAAAGCTGAATGTGCTGCTGTATTCCCGTGATGCAGTCCGGAATAATGCCTCTGTTGTTGTCTGTGGTGCAGCGGATTTTCTGGAAGACAAAAATTTTGATGCGGATACATCAAAAAATGCACAGAACTGGATTTACAGTTCTCTGCAATGGTTTTCTACTTATAGTGCATATTGACTTTATGGAGAAATTATGAAGAAACATAAGAAGAATGCTTTGAAAAAACAGCCTGTTCCAAACAGATTAAAAGTTTATAAAGTTTTTAAAAAACACCCTTTTACGCTGGAGGAACTTCTGCATTTCGGCTCAACCCAGCATTTCAGTGATGACCGTCAGAATCGCCGTAATGCTGCCCTTAACCGCCTGCTTGACAAAGATGATTATCTTGACTGTATCATGTCTGTTGACCACGGTCATCCAGACGGGCTTGAACTGCATTGCATTACTCACAGCGGTCTGATTTTCATTCTCAATGAATTCAAGTATAATATGAAACTTCCCTGTATTATCACGATTTTAAATGCCCGCAAAAATCAGCTGACTCGTTACGGAAGCGAAAATTATCAGCCGGATGCATACACTCTTCAAAAATGCCGTGAACATGAAGCACACGGCGATAACAAAATCTAAAAAAACCTCCTCCGGGTCAGTCGGAGGAGATTTTTTTGAATATAACTCACGCACGGTCAGTGTGCGGGAATTAACAGAAGAATGCAATTACTTCTTTACGTTAAATGCGTCCATCTGCGGATATACAGCAGATGCGCCGAGTTCTTCTTCGATTCTCAGAAGCTGATTATACTTTGCAACACGTTCGCTTCTGCTCGGTGCGCCTGTCTTAATCTGGCAGGTATTCAGAGCAACTGCGAGGTCAGCAATAGTAGTATCAGCAGTTTCACCGGAACGATGAGAAGAAATTGCTGTATAGCCAGCCTTGTGAGCCATCTTGATAGCTTCCAGAGTTTCAGAAACAGAGCCAATCTGATTCAGCTTAATCAGAATGGAGTTGCCTGCGCCGAGTGCAAT
>DJXC01000167.1 GCA_002449575.1 Ruminococcus sp. UBA7014 | reverse complement strand
ATTCTTGACGAAATGAAGAAAATCGGCTGTTATCCTCTGATAAAGATTTCATTTGACGGAATCGGTCATCATGACTGGATGCGAAACCGCAAAGGTGCGGAACAAAAAACGCTTGATGCAATGAAGTTATGTATTAAAAATGTTTTTCGGGTTAAGGCACAGACGCAGGTTCACAGAAAAAATGTGGATTCCATGCTTCCGACTGCAAAAGTTCTGAATGATATGGGTGTTAAGGAAATGCGTATTATCCGGACAACGGAAGTTCCCCGCTGGACTGCCAATGCCGGTGATGCCTGTCTGACAATTCCGGAATATTATGAGAAAATGCTTGCATTCGCTGAAACATATCAGAAACTGAATCTGCATATGGATATTGACATCTGGCAATTTTTACGACTGTATCCCAAAAAGAAAAGTTATCACATTGTTCCTGTTGCCTGTGCAGATGGAGAATACAGACCGACTTTTCCGGGATGCAGAGGAAATCGGGGAATGATTGCCGTCACCTCATCCGGAGAGGTCGTTCCCTGTATGCAGATGTCCGGTTATCTGGCAGAACTGGAGATTCATTTCGGAAATTTGCATGATACAAATCTGAAAGAAATCATTCAGTCTGGTGCTTATATGGAAAATATCTGCACAACTGTCGGAGATGTCAGAGAAAAAACAAAAAAATGCGGAGAATGTCAGTATTTTGAATACTGTACAGGCGGCTGCCGAGCATTGGGATTATTGTTTTCAGGACAGAGAAAAGATTTCTGCGGTGAGGATATTACAAAATGTATGTTCTTTGAGAACGGCTGGTATGAAAAAACAGCGGAAACTTTATCAGAGTGGAAAAATCTCAGTAATATGCCATGATAATGATTTACAGGAGGATATGAACTATGGATAGATTAACACCGGAACAGCTGGAAAGGGCAAAAAAATGCCGTACAGCAGAAGAACTGATGCAGTTTATTGATGAGGAAGATATTGCAATCCCGTTTGAATTTCTTGAAGAAATCGTCGGCGGAAAGAAACTCTCCGATGAAGTACTTGAAAAATTGATTCAGGACTTGTTTATGCCGGATGAAAATAAATAAGAGCATTTTAACAAAAGTTTTTTTAATAGGAATTTTTGCAGAAATAATAGCGATTATCCTGCTTGTTGCTACACTTCTGCTCTATGCCAAGCCTGTATTTGATATCACAAACAATACAGATGACTGTATTACGATTGCAGTCCAAAAAGCAGAACGAAGGGCATTTATTACTGGATATATCATTTTGAAACAGGGTCAGGAACTGGAAGTGACAACCAGCCTGACAGATAATAGCTTTATGCAGTTGGAAATAATATACGCCAATGGGAGTGATGTTAGGGCAGATGAAGTATTTACAGCAGCAGATACCCGAAAAGTACAGCTGCCGTCCGGAGAATATACATTCCGCATTACTGCCAAAAAGGGAACAGATGGCAGTATCACCATTCATACAGGATAAAATATTTTAAAATTATTACGAAAGGAATAAAGATTATGAAAAAATTAGTTGCTTTATTAGGTGCAGTTTGTCTGCTGTGTGCTTCTGTTCCGGTAATTCCGGAAGCTATGCAGGAAACTGCTGTTCTGACCGTCAGTGCCGCAGAGGCAGCCGAATCAGCCTATACCGAAGGTACTTACGGTATACTGACCTATCGGGAATATGCTGACTATATCGAAATTTCCGGCTGTGATGCCAATGCAGAAACAGCAGAAATTCCGGCAGTCATCAACGGAAAAAACGTTGTTCGCATTCATGACGATGCCTTTATGAACTGTACAGTAAAAACTGTTACTTTACCGGATACGCTCACAACAATTGGATACCGTGCGTTTTATGGCTGTAACAATCTGACAAAAATAGAAATTCCTGCTTCTGTGACTGAAATCGATGGTTCTGCATTCAATGGCTGTGAAAATCTGGAAGAAGTCATTCTGCATGAGGGCTTGAAAGCTATCGGAAGCAATGACTTTAAAAATACTGCATTGAAATCTATTGTGATTCCGGCATCTGTCAGCAGTTTCGGATATGAAATTTTCGATGACACTCCGTTCTGGGAAGAACTGACAGCAAAAAATCCTATGGTTATTTTTAACAATATTCTGGTAGACGGAAGAAACTGCACAGGAGCTGTTATCATTCCTGATGGTGTAACAAGAATCAACAGCTTTGCATTTCAGATGAATATGGCAGTCACTTCTGTACAGATTCCGGACAGTGTCACAGAAATTGGCAAGGATGCTTTTATGAACTGCACAGGACTGACAGAAATCACGATTCCCAATACAATTGAAGAAATCTCAATTGGAGCATTCAGTAATTCAGGATTGAAATCTATCACCATTCCGGACAGCGTCATGAATATCCGTTCCGGAGCATTTGCCTATTGTATGGATTTAGAAGAAGTAAATTTTCCTGACCATCAGATAGATATTTACAGTAATGTCTTTGAAGGTACACCGTGGCTGGAAGCCAGACAGGCAGAAAATCCGCTTGTCATCGTGAACGGAACACTGATTGACGGAAAAAACTGCACGGGTGATGTTATCATCCCGAAAGATGTCACAATTATTTCCGCTAAAGCGTTCAGCTGGAATGAAAATATCACTTCTGTTGTTGTTCCGGCAGGTGTGCATGAAATCTGGGATGAAACTTTTAATAACTGTACTAATCTGAAATCAGCAGAACTGCCGG
>DJXC01000186.1 GCA_002449575.1 Ruminococcus sp. UBA7014 | reverse complement strand
CTTTCTATTCCGTCGTGGCTGAATGTACAGGCGGAATATGCAGGCATTAATTTTTCGCAGACTTTGCAGGAAGCTTTGATTCAAAAACTGAATCTTCATTAATCAGAAAAAGTCCGGTACGCTCTTTTGCCGGGCTTTTCCTGATTTATGATATGTAAGTGTAAAATTTCTGAAAATCCCCTGAAAGCTGTTGCAATTTTATTTTGAATATGTTATAATATGAAATATATCTGAATTTTCAGCGAAGATATAATTCAAGAGAGGAGATTTTTTATTTATGTGTGGAATCGTTGGCTATGTCGGACAGCGTGATGCAGCTTCTGTTCTGATGGATGGTCTTTCCCGTCTCGAATACAGAGGTTATGATTCCGCTGGTATTGCGGTATTTGAAAATGAAATCATCAAAGTTGCAAAGTCTAAGGGCAGACTGGTTGATTTACAGGAAAAAATGAATCAGGAGGGAAAGCCTTCCGGTCATGCCGGAATCGGTCATACCAGATGGGCAACGCACGGCGAGCCTTCTGACCGGAATTCCCATCCGCACGGCGGCGGTAATGTTACCCTTGTGCATAACGGCATTATTGAAAATTATAAAAAATTGAAAGAATTCCTGCTTGCCAAAGGCAGAAAATTTGAAAGTGATACAGATACCGAAGTTATTGCACAGCTTCTGGATTATTACTATGAAGAAAATCATGGAAATCCTGTTGAAGCCATTGTCAAAACCCTGAAAGAACTGGAAGGCTCTTATGCACTCGGTATTGTCTTTGCCGATTTTCCGGACAGAGTATTCGCTATGCGGAAAGAAAGTCCGCTGATTGTCGGCATCGGCGAAAATGAAAGCTTTATTGCTTCGGATGTCACTGCTATTTTACAGTATACAAAAAATTATTATCTGCTTGAACCCGGCGAAATTGCAGTACTCAGCAGACAGGGTGCAAAGGTCTATGACCTGCATTATCAGAAAATTGAAAAAGAACTCAAAACAGCTGACTGGGATGTCAGTGAAGCTGAAAAAGGCGGCTATGCCCATTATATGCTTAAGGAAATTCATGAACAGCCCGAAGCTATCAAGAAAACAATTACCCCCAGAATTGAAAACGGTCTGCCGAATCTGGAAGAATGCGGCATCACTCCGGAACGGCTCATGGAATTCCGTAAAATTCATATTGTCGCCTGTGGTACAGCAATGCACGCCGGAATGGTTGGCAAATATGTCATTGAAAAACTTGCGAAAATTTCCGTCAATGTGGATATTGCTTCAGAATTCCGCTACAGAGAACCGCTTGTCGGTGAAGGCGATTTGGTGATTATCATTTCACAGTCCGGCGAAACTGCTGACAGTTTGGCAGCCTTGCGACTTGCAAAAGAACTTGGCGCAAAAACACTCGCTATCGTCAATGCAAAAGGCAGTTCCATTGCAAGAGAAGCCGATATGCTGATTTATACTCACGCCGGCCCTGAAATCGCTGTTGCTTCTACAAAAGCCTATATGGTACAGATTGCTGTAATGTATTTGTTTGCTTTTGAACTGGCACTTGCCAATAAAAAGATTGACGAAACAGAATGCCGCCGCCTGACTGCTGTGTTACAGAAAACACCTGATAAAATTTCTGAAATTCTGGAACATAAAGAAATGACACAGATGATTGCTTCTGAATTAATCACGGCTGACAGTCTGTTATATATCGGACGTGGTCTTGACTATGCCCTGAGTATGGAAGGTTCTCTGAAATTAAAAGAAATTTCTTATATTCATTCGGAATCTTATGCTGCCGGTGAGCTGAAACACGGCACAATCTCCCTGATTACCGAAGAAATGCCCGTCATTGCCGTTGCTACACAGCAGAATCTGTTTGACAAGACTATCAGCAATATCAAAGAAGTCAAGGCAAGAGGCGCAAAAGTTGTCCTCGTCAGCCGTGACAGCTATCAGCCGGAAAATGATGTGGCTGATTTCAAGTTTGGTCTGCCGGAATATGAAGATTTGCTCATGCCGATGCTTGCCGTTGTGCCGCTGCAATTAATCGCTTATTATACAGCAGTTCTTAAGGGTACTGATGTCGATAAGCCCAGAAATCTTGCAAAATCCGTTACGGTAGAATAAGGACGGGAATTTATGAAAAAAATACTCTTTGCGCTTGCTGCCGCCGTTCTGGCGGCAGCTATGCCGCTGCCTGTGTATGCAGAAGAACCACCCGCAGCCGAACAGCCAGCAGAACAGCCTCCGGCGGAAACACGTCCGGAAGACATGTTTACTTATACGCTGAATGTCGCAGGAAAGGCACAAATTACAGACTTTGTTCCTTCTGAAACATATACCGGAGAACTTGTGATTCCGGCACAGCTTGACGGACATGATGTCGGTTATATCGAAAATGCAGCTTTTATGAATGCGAAGGGCATTACCAGCATCACCATTCCGGCAACTGTAACTGATATAGGAAGTTCTGTATTTTTTGGCTGTGAAAGTCTCGAAAAATTTCAGGTGGAAGCCGGAAATCCTTATTTTACTGTTGTGGATGATGGTGTACTGCTTGGCGACAATCAGCAGTTTCTGATTGCCTATCCTGCTGCAAAAGCCGGAGAAAGCTATACTATCCCGGCAACGATAGACGAAATCGCTCCCGGCTGTTTCGGATTTGCACAGAACCTGAAACAGATTACCATTCCACAGAAAGTTCAGTATATTGACAAATGGGCGTTTGCCTATTCCAAACTGGAAACAGTGAATATTTCATCTATGCAGATTGATGACTATGCCTTCGCATACTGTGAAAATTTGCATGAGGTCATTTTAAATTCCGGTCTGGAAAGCATTTATGATGCTGCTTTCAGTGTGTGTCCGGCTCTGACGGAAATTCATCTTCCGGATACACTGACTTATGTCGGACAGTCGGCATTCAGCGGTGCAGGACTGACAAGTATTACTGTTCCGGCAAGTGTGAACGAAATTGACTACTGTGCATTTGGTTATGACAGAGACCTGAAAGCTGTCGGCGGTTTTGTCATTTACGGAGAATCCGGCTCAGAAGCTGAATATTATGCAACGGCTGTTGACCTTGATAATGATTATGAAAATCATTTTACTTTCATTGCAACAGATACTACCGAAGCTCCCGAAACAGAACCGCAGTCTGAAGCTGGAAATTCTTCCGGCGAACCGGAAACAATGATTGTGACAGAAACTAACGAAGCCGGCGAAATTGTTACTGAAATGATGACGATTCCTCAGGCACAGGATACTACAGAGGCAGGTATGACCGGAAAAATCGGCGCAGAACTCAAAGATAACAAATTTCTACAGATTCTGCTTGCTACTGTCGGCGGAATTGCAGTAGTTCTCGCACTGACACTGATTGTTCTGGTTCTCAGAAAACCGAAAAAATCAACGCAACAGGATGATGATGAATCATGATACAGTTAAGCAGAATCATTTCCGGACTGGTGATGACAGCTTTTTGCTTTTTGCCACTGACAGCAAGTGCTGAAGAAGTTGTGCAGACTTCCGGCGGCTATTCGGAAGACGGACTCTGGTATTATAACGATTATGGTGACGGAACTGTTTCTGTCGTTTGTCAGGACAGCTCTATTACAGAAGCCGTTGTGCCGTCCGAAATTGACGGACATAAAATTACAATGGTAGAGCTTGACTGTTTTAAAGATAATTCCAGTCTGAAAAAAGTCACTCTGCCGGATACTATTACAGTACTGGAAGACTATGCTTTTTATCTTTGTTCTGGTCTGGAAGAAATCAATATTCCGGACAGTGTCGAAAAGTTTGGCTTTCAGACGTTTTACGGCTGTTCCAGCCTGAAAGAAATTTCTGTCCCTGCCGGACTGACTGAAATTGAAGGTTATACGTTTGATGGCTGTACTTCTCTGGAAGCTGTTCATGTAAATGTGAAAAATCAGAACTATAAAGACGAAGACGGTGTATTATTCACAAAAGATGGTACAGATTTAATTGTCTATCCAGCGGCAAAACAGGGGACAAGCTATCGTGTACCAGATTCCTGCACCAGACTGGAAGGCTATGCATTTATGGCAAATTCTTATCTGGAAGAAATCAAAATAGATTCTGTCACAGAAATGGGAGAGGATGTTTTCTATTACTGCACGGCTCTGAAATCTATCACAATTCCGGAAGGAATTACCATGCTGACGGGTGCAGCATTCGGAAACTGTACTGCTCTGGAATCTGTCGTACTTCCGGAAAGTCTGCAAACAATTGGTTCAGGCTGTTTCTATAACTGTCTGCAACTGAAAGAGATTACCATTCCGGCAGCAGTGGAAAATATCAACAGCAATGCATTTTTCAACTGTCCGTCACTGACAAGAATTACTGTTCCGGAAACAGTCACACAAATTGGTGAATATGCATTAGGTTTTTATTCCAGTGATGACGAAATGCCGCAGCATCTGCCGGATTTTGAGATAGAAGCGGATAACGGCACAGCTGCATTTGCATACGCTGTGAAATATAATGTCAAATGTACCGGCGGTGTCACACAGGGAATCGTCTTTGTTTATCTTATGATTGGCATTGTTGTATTTGTGATGATTGCTGTCATTGTGCTGATTATCACACAGAAACGTTATCAGAAACAGCATGAACTTTCCTGACAGGAGAACTTTTTATGAAACTATTACAAAAATTAATTTCATGTATGGCTTCCACTCTGCTGTTAATGCAAAGTGTTCCGGTTTCTGCTTCCGCAGCAGAGAACGATTTCAGCTATACTCTAAAAGCGGATAATACAGCAGAAATCTCCTGCCTGAACAAATCAATTGAAACTGCTGAAATTCCGTCTGAAATCGGCGGTCATAAAATTACTTCCCTTGCAGATAACTGCTTTGCAGAATGCGAAAAACTGAAAGAAGTTATCCTTCCGGACAGTGTGACAAAACTCGGCAGTTATGCTTTTTATCATTGTTCTTCTCTGGAGAACCTGACAATTCCCGCAACAGTAACGGAAATCGGGGCATATGCATTTGAAGCTACCCCCGATATGACAGCTTTTTCCGTGGATGAAAATAATCCGGCATACAGTTCTCCGGACGGTGTTTTATATACCAAATCCGGTGATACGCTGATTAAATATCCGGAGTCAAAAGCAGATGCCAGTTATGCAGTGCTGGATAATTGTCAGAAAATTGAAGACTGGGCATTTATCGGCGCACAGTATCTCGAATATGCTGACCTTAAACAAGTGCAGAGTATCGGTGAAGATGCTTTCTGCTGGTGCGTTTCTCTGAAAAATATAACTGTTCCGGAAGGTGTGACGGAACTGCCCGGAGCGGTATTCAGTTATTGTGAAAAACTGGAACAGGCAACACTGCCTTCCACGCTGAAAAGCATCGGAGAACGGTGCTTTTATTCCAGTACAGCTTTGAAATCTGTGAATCTGCCGGATGGGCTGAAGCAGATGGAGGCTTATGCATTCTGTCATTGTACATCCCTGCATTCTCTTATCGTTCCGAAAAGTCTGACAAATATGAACATTGACTGCATGGGCTATGCTTATGATGAAGACAAAGATGAGTATTATATTCAGGATAATTTTACAATGTATGTTTATCGGAATTCTATGGCATTCCGTTATGCAGCAAGCAATCATATTCATTACGAACTGATTCAGACCGGAACAGTTTATTATATTCTGATTGCTGTGATTTTAGTGATTATCGTGATACTTATCATTGCAATTATTAAAGTTCTGAAACAGAGGAGGACAGAAGCATGAAATTAAGAAAAACAGCAGTTTTGCTTGTGGCTTTCCTGATGATGCTGTTTTGCATTCCCGTGACAGTATTTGCTGATGATGCTGTACAGCAGACCACAGAAGCAGAAGTGAAAACTTATAGTGACGGTTCATTCACCTATGCTTATGTAGACGGCGGCGTGGCACTGTATTCCTGTGATACCAGTATGCTCGCAGTCAATCTGCCGGACGAGTCCAATGGCAGAAAAGTCGTTGAAATTTCAGATGCTGCATTCTATCAGTGTTCCAAACTGGAATATGTCAAGTTTGGCAGATATATTAAAAAAATCGGAAGTTATGCTTTTCAGGGATGCAGTTCCCTGAAAACACTTGTCATTCCGGATACAGTAGAAGAAATCGGCGAATATGCTTTCGGAAGCTGTACACAGTTAAAAGACCTCACACTTCCGAAAAAATTGAAAACCATTCCGGAGGGCATGTGCTTTGAATGCATTATGCTCGAAAATCTGAATTTTCCGGAAACTCTGGAAAGTATCGGACTTTCGGCATTCTATAACTGTAACCTGCTGAATCCTCCGGCATTTCCGGAAGGCTTGCAGAAAATCGGTGATTATGCCTTTGCGTTCTGCTATGCAGTCATGAAGGCGGAATTGCCAGAAACAGTGACAGAAGTCGGCTCGGCGGTTTATTATGGCTGTATTAATATTACAGAATTCACTGTGCCAAAACAGCTTGAGAAAATGGGAACACTCATGTTTATGGGCTGTTCCAATCTGGCAGAATATAAAGTCGAAGACGGCAATCCGACTTATACAGAAAAAGACGGTGTACTTTATAAAGATGATATGAAAACGCTTTATGCCTATCCTGCCGGGAAGACAGATGTGAATTTTACCGTTCCGGAGGGTGTGACTGTGATTTATGATGCTGCCTTTTTCTCTGCCCTGCATCTGGAGGAAGTGTTATTCCCCTCTACATTGCAGTATATCGGTGCAGGTGCATTTGAATACTGTTCTGCCCTGAAACAGGTCTATCTGCCAGAAGGTGTGGAAATTATTTATGAAAATGCGTTTGCGGACTGTACCAATCTGATGGATGTACATCTCCCGGAAACACTCAAAGGAGTCGGAAATTATGCATTTTATACCTGTCCTGCCCTGAAAGAAATTACCATTCCGAAAAACTGTAAATCTATCGGAGATTATGCGTTTGGCTATATCGACAGCGGCGAAAAGGATGACAATGGAAATCCTGTTTCTAAAAAAATAGAAGGCTTTCAGCAGCACGGGACAGTAGATATCAGCAGAATTTTATTTATTTCGCTGGGTGTGCTTGTATCTGCTGTGATTATCTTCTTCCTGATAAAAATCATCCGTAAAAATCAGATGACTTCCGAAGAACATGAAGCAATTGTACAGGCGGATATAAAAGCCGAAGATGCCCAGTATGTCAACATTCTTGATGAAATCGAAAAGCCGGGGCAGAATTCTGACGAACAGAAAAAAAATACTTGACATGTTCTTGGAATCATGCTATAATATAATTATGTATATTATTTTCTGATAACAGCAAAATCAAAAAGGAGTAAGAGAAATGGCTATTTATGAAATTATTTGTGGTGCAGTGGTTTTGCTGCTGTGCCTTCTGATTGTTGTTCTGTGTCTGATGCAGGACGAAAAAACTGACCAGAATATGACTTCCGCACTTGGCGGCGGTGCAAATGATTCTTTCTATGCACAGAATGAAGGCAATACCAGAGATGCTGCTTTACAAAAGCTGACAAAAATTCTTGGTATTCTTACATTTATTATTCTGATTGTGATGAATATCGTTGTTCCGCTGATTATGACTCTTACCGCCAGCGGCGAATAATCCAGAATTTGATAAACTGATGTTTCCGGCAGTCCTCAGGTCAGCAAGTGCCTGAGGCTGTTTTTTCAATCATCTTATAAGAAAGGCAGTGTATCTATGGCAAGACATAACGCAAAACATGAGAAAAGAAAAAAAAATTCCGAAATCCGTACTCCGGCAAAAGCAAGGAAACCTGTCAAGCCTGAAGAACAGGCACAATACTGCCGGAAAATAAAAACATTTCTGCAAATGACCGCCCGGAAACAGATGAACCAGAAAGAATTGGCTCAGAAATGTCACAGCAAACGAAATCCGGCGGCATTTCAGGCGGCTGTCAGTCAGCTTCTGAAAGAAGGATTCATGCTCGAATCACGGCAGAATTACAAACTTTGCAGTCAGGAAAAAACCTTTCATGCAGAGACAGTCCGCCTTTCCGGAAATTTCGGCTTTATCCGTGACGAAGCAGGGACAGAATATTTTGTACCCGGAAAATTTTTGCTTGGCAGTATGACAGGGGATAAAGTGCTTGCAAGAAGTATTCCTTCCCGGACAGGCTCTCCCGAAGCCGAAATTATCTCTGTTCTGGAAGAAACACCACAGGCAAGGCTTTCCGGTGTAATTGTTGCAACAGAATACGGATTATGTTTCCTTTGCAGTCTCGCCGGAACACCGCTGCATATTGATTATCATGAAAGCTGTCCTTATAAAATCGGAGATAAAGTCATTGCTGAAATTATTCACAGAGGTACACGGCATATGGAGCATATTGTCAGAATTATCCTGAATTTCGGCAGTGCGGACAGTGCAGAAAACTGTATGAAAGCCCGTATTGCTGAACTGGAGATTCCGACAGAATTTACTGAATCTGTACAGAAAGAAGCTTTTAAAGTTTCGGCTGTAGGGGTGACAGAATTTGATATGCAGGGCAGAAAAGATTTCCGGGATGATATTATTTTTACCATTGACGGCGCAAAAACCAAAGATATGGACGATGCCGTTTCTGTCCGGAAACTGCCGGACTCCGGAAATTATCTCCTTGGTGTGCATATTGCAGATGTTTCCCATTATGTCAGACCAAACAGTCCGCTTGACAGTGAAGCCTTCCGGCGGGGTACTAGTATCTATTATGCTGACCAGGTCATTCCCATGCTGCCGAAACAGCTTTCAAACGGCATCTGTTCCCTGAATCCCGGTGAAAACCGGCTGACATTATCGGCAGTGATGGAAATTTCTCCGCAGGGTGATTTACTGAAATATGATTTTTATCATTCTGTCATCTGTTCCCGTGTCAAGGGTGTTTATGATGAATGCAACCAGATTCTGAATCATACTGCAAGTCCCGAAATTCAGGAGAAATATGCAGATGTGACAGAAACGCTGTTTCTGCTTGATGAACTGACCGAGAAACTGGAACATGTCAGAAAATTAAGAGGCGCACCCGAACTCGAAAGCACAGAATCGGTATTGCTTCTGGACGAACAGGGACAATGTGTCGGACTTGCTCCGGTCAGCCGTGGCAGAAGTGAACGTATCATTGAAGCTTGTATGCTCTGTGCTAATGAAGCCGCTGCCAGAATTGCCAGAGAAAAACAGTTTCCGCTTGTCTACAGAGTGCATGAAAATCCAGCTCCTGAACGGATTGCTGCATTAAAAGAACTCCTGCTGAAACTCAAACAGCAGGAGCTGAAAATCAACCCCGAAGAAGTCAGCCCCGCAGATATGCAGAAAATTCTGGATGATGTCAGAGAAGAAACTTATTTTCCCGTTGTGAATGTCCTGACTCTCCGGGCAATGGCAAAAGCAAGATATAGTGAAAAACCACTTGGACATTTCGGACTTGCACTTTCTGACTATGCACATTTTACTTCTCCTATCAGACGGTATCCGGATTTGACGGTTCACAGAATTCTTAGTGATTTTCTGGATGGTGCGGATAAAGACTGGCTTTGCAAACGATATCAGAAATTTACAGAAAATGCAGCACAGCATGCTTCTGATACCGAAGTCCGTGCCGTTCAGCTTGAACGTGAAGCAGATGCCTGCTATGCTGCCGAATATATGCAGTCTCATATCGGTGAAATCTTTCATGGTGTCATTACCAGCATTGTCGAGTTTGGTATGTATGTCACACTTGATAATATGGCAGAAGGACTTCTGCATATTCACGACCTGCCCAACGGTGAATATGAAACAGAAGAAGGCTGGTATATCAGAAATATTCTCTCTGGTACAGAATATAAACTCGGTGACGAAATTGAAGTTGTCTGCACCAGAGCAGATGTCAGCTCTGGGCATATTGATTTGGTATTATCCTGAAAATTCTGTGAAAATGCTTGCTATTCTTACAGAGTTATGCTAAAATAAAAATAAGAAAGGAAGATGATTTATGGGAAAATATACCGGCTGTCAGTGTATTATCTGCCAGAAACTGTTTGAAGATACAGATGAAATTGTCGTCTGCCCGGAATGTGGCACACCATATCACAGCAGCTGCTATCAGTCTGCCGGAAAATGTATCAATCAGCCGCTTCATGCTGTCGGCGGAAGCTGGCAGTCTGTTCAGAACGAACACCGCCGCAAGCTTGGCGGCATTGAATGCACACATTGCGGTTATGTTAATCTGCCGGATGCCAGAACCTGTATCTCCTGTAATCTGCCGCTGGAAATTCCGGAAGATACAAAATTTCCAAATGACGCTGAAGACTTTACCATTACAACTCCTGACGGCGAACAGCATTATTTTCAGGCTTCTGACCCCTGCTGCGGCATGTCACCGGATTATGATATGGAAGGGGAACGCTTAGGCGATGTTGCAAGATTTGTGCAGAAAAATACACTGTACTATATTCCGCTGTTCCGCCGTTTTAAAGAAACTGACCGGAAATTGTCGTTTAATCTGCCGTGTATTCTGTTTCCTTATTTCTATTTTGCTAACCGGAAAATGTGGGCAATGGCAATTCTCAGCGGCATTATCTGGATGATTTGTTCTCTGCCAAATGAATTTCTGAATGTACTGATGCTTTTAAAAGATGCAAGCTATCTGGAAATGCTTCGTACAGCTGGCGAAGACATGCAGGTGATAGAAAATATTACAGAATTTCTTATGGCACATCAGCAATTAATGGAAGATTTACAGACACCTTTGTTTTTTGCAGGAATGACGTTCCGGATAGGGCTTTGTCTGTTTGGAAATTACTTATATTTCCGGTTTGTTCTGAAGTCTGTCAGAAAAATCAGACAGATTGCACCAAATCCAAATTTGAAGAAAGCATTGCTTTCTGCTGAAGGCGGTACAAGCTTCTGGAATGTACTCGGCTGTTTTGGACTGTATTGTGGTTTGATGCTGCTTGTTTTTCTGGTAGTGAAAATTGTATTTATATAAATCCGGAGGAAAAATGATGAAACTTTATCAGGACTATCCGCTAATACAAACTGTCAGGGAGGCAGAAACTTTCCGGACACCTAAAAATATATTTTTACAGATTCTGATATTTATTGGCGTGTTCTTTATTCTGGAAATTGCCGAAAGTATCGGCATGATAATCGGTGTTCTGCCCCGGCTGATGGCATGGGCAAGAGAACAGGCTTCCAGCGGTGCGCTTGACAGTGAGGTAATGACTGAAAAATTAAATTCTTTACTGCTAGACCCGGAACTGACTTATATTATGCTGCTTTCAACAGGACTGGGAACAATCGTTGTTTTGTTTTTCTGCCGTGTGATTGAAGGCAGGAAATTCCGGACAATGGGATTTTTCAAAGAAAAAGCAGGGTTACAGTATCTTGCCGGACTGGGTATCGGCTTTGCAATGTTTTCCTGTGTGGTCGGGCTTGCCTATGTATTCGGTGGTCTGCAATTTGAAAGTAACTCGCAGAAAGTCACCCCCATATTGTTAGTAGTGCTTCTGGGGTACGGCATTCAGGGAATGAGCGAAGAAGTGATGTGCCGTGGCTATATGATGACAGCGATTATGCGACATCATCCTGTCTGGCTTGCTGTTGGCATAAATGCGTTGTGTTTCGGAATCATGCATGGTGCAAACGCTGGGTTTTCGCTGTTTGCACTGGTGAATCTGATTCTGTATGCAGTGATGATTTCACTATATACACTCCGGACAAATTCGCTGTGGGGGGCGTGTGCAATTCACAGTATCTGGAATTTTGCACAGGGTAACTTTTACGGACTTCCGGTCAGCGGCATTGATTCCGGTGAAAGTGTATTCCGGATGTCGCTGACAGGTGCAGACTGGATTAACGGCGGTGATTTCGGACTCGAAGCCGGACTGCCGACAACTATCGTTATGACAGCAGGTATCTGTATTTTATTATTTGTTCCGCTGCCGTTTCTGGATAAGCGTTCCGGAGGCGAGCAGGAAGCATGAAAACTGTACTGATTACAGGCGCAGGCGGCGGCATCGGCTCTGCCATTGCGAAAAAATTTGCAGAACAGGGCTATTTTCCTGTTTTGCATTATCATCACAGCGAAGAAACACGACAGCTTGCCGAAATGCTTCACGGAATTGCTGTGCAGGCAGATTTAGCAGAAGTTTCTGAAACAGAAGCTATGATACAGCAGGCTCTGCAATATGCCGGACATATTGATGTACTTGTCAACAATGCCGGAATCAGTGTATCCGGACTGCTGACGGATATTACTCCGGAAACAAGGCGGAAATTATTTTCCGTCAATGTACTGGGGGCGATTGAATGCACCCGGCTGCTGCTGCCGGATATGATTCACCGGAAATCCGGCTGTATTCTGAATATCAGCTCCATGTGGGGACAGGTTGGCGCATCCTGTGAAGTCGATTATTCCGCCACAAAAGCCGCCCTGATTGGCTTTACAAAAGCACTTGCACAGGAAGTGGGCTATAGTCATATCCGTGTAAACTGTATTGCTCCGGGTGTGATAAAAACAAAAATGCTTGACTGTTATGATTCCGGAACACTGCAAAGCCTTGCAGAAGAAACCCCGCTCGGCAGGCTTGGAACACCGGAAGATATTGCTGAGGCTGCTGCTTTTCTTTGCAGTGAAAAGGCATCTTTCATCACCGGACAGATTCTGGGAGTCAGTGGCGGATTTGTCATATAAGAAAAAGCCCTGAAATCAGGGCTTTTTGCTTTATAACAGACCGACAATTTTTTTCATCATGATAAGTGCATCTTCCGCATCTGGTTTATTGTTGCCGTTGAAGTCAATATCAGAAATTCTGTCGGGAGAAATGTCTTCTTTTCCGAGAATCGCCTTGTTCACGATGATAACATCCAGAATATCAAGTTTTCCGCTGCCGTC
>DJXC01000097.1 GCA_002449575.1 Ruminococcus sp. UBA7014 | reverse complement strand
CTGGAAAAATACGCTCTGGAGCATGGCTATTACAGCTACGAATTTTACGTTGATGATGGTTACAGCGGAGTTTCAGGTGACCGTCCAGACTTTCAGAGAATGATTCATGACGTGGAACTTGGAAAAGTGAACCGCATTATCGTCAAGGATTTGTCACGCTTCGGAAGAAATTACATCATGATTGGTCAGTATGTGGAAATGATGTTCCCGAAATATGGAGTGCATTTTATTTCCATTTCGGAAAACATGGATTCAGAAGTCGGCAATATGGATATGATGCCGTTCAATAATCTGATGAACGAATGGTATGCAAGGGATATTTCCAAAAAGCAGAGAGCTTCTGTCCGTGCCAAAGGCTCAAGCGGAAAACGTCTGACTACCAGACCGATTTACGGTTACATTCTGAACGGCACGGATTGGGAAATTGATGAAACGGCAGCAGAAGTTATCCGTAAGATTTTTGAACTTTATGTAAGCGGAAACGGCATAAACAAGATTATCTGCTATTTAAAAGAAAATCAGATTCCAACTCCGAGAAGTCATAGTAATACAGCAAAAATTTCTAATGATGAAACAGATTATCTCTGGAATCACAGCACTGTCAAGAACATTCTGTCAAAACAGGAATACTGCGGTGATACGGTCAACTTCCGGACAGAACGAATTTCCTACAAAAGTAAGAAAATCAAGACCAATAGTCCGGAAGAATGGGCGGTATTTCCTGATACGCACCCTGCAATCATTTCAAGGGAAATCTTCGCAAAAGCTCAGGAAATCATCAGTCAGAAGAAGAAAGTATACAGCATTTCAGCTAATTCAAAATCACCACTTCTGATAATTTCTCTCGTTCCTGCGAGGTCGGAAATGTGGTTCTGAGGAAGATTCTGAATTTGAATGTTGCGTCCTGAGTTGGATACAATTCTGCCGTTTGCCATAAAACGGTTATTTGGTCCGGCATTAAGAATATCATATGTTTTCATTGCGTTTTCTCCTGTTTTCAAGACGTGTTTTTGTTCTGGATTCTATATATGCTTTGTAAGCTTCCGGATTCTTTTTCAGTTCAGCCCACCAGTTTTTTATGCCCTTGCCTGCAGCAGCTCCCTGTTTCTTTCGGTCAATGGCTGCCCTTGCCTTTTCTGTTGCTTTTTGTTTTTCTTCCGCTGTAAGAGCAGAAAAATGTTTCTTTTGTGCTTCAGAAATTTTACTGCCTATCATTTCTCTTTCAGATTCATTTCGTTCAGCCCATACTTGTTTTACAGCATTACTCCGAATTTCATGATGCACTTCATAATATTTGTATTTGCATCTTAAACGCTCTTTTAAAGGTCTGTTATCTGTCCTTGGAACGCAAGGCGGAGGGTATCCTGCTTCACGGCAGGCAATTCTAACTGCACGATAAGATAATGCATAAGCCTCTTTCGGATGTTCATGTCTCCATTTTTCCTGTCTGATAATCAGATTTTCATAATCTGTCCAGTCATTCTGTTTTTTACGTTCGGACAATTTTTTCAGAAAAGCAGCCTTTTCTTCCGGATTGGCATTCAGACGTTCCCAGAAGATTCTTCCGCCTTCTGCGGCATCGTTGATTCCGCCGGAAGATAAATTCATAGACAGTTCCGCAGGTGTTTCAGAAATATAATGTTCTTCCATCATCATGGCAGTAAAGCGGTCAGAAGTACGGCATATTTCTTCCATTCTGAAAGTATCAGCACCATATCTGCGGACTGCATTGTAAAAAGGATGTTCCGGTGCTTCACCGTTCAATGCACGTTTTTTGTGATGTCTCCATCTTTCGGAAAGTTTCATGCCGGTATATCCTACATAATATCTGCCATCAGGAGCAACAGCACGATAAATTATATATGTTTTCCTGTCCATAACTGTAATTTCATCTCCTTAGCTTCAATCAGAGGAATTTTTGTGGACTCATCAATAAACACCTGATGTTCAGGAGTTGCGGTAATGCCGTCCCATTCAATGACTTCCTTCTCGCCACTGAAAACAACGCCTTCATGCTTCACCCAATTTTCGCCATCAAAGACAAGGTCTGTCAGCTGAACATCCTGAATCGGCTTTTCATAAACATTCTGATGAATGTCCTTTACAAGTATCATTGCAGATTCTGCGATACAAAACCGCCCTGTCCGAGATGCTCCGTAGAAGCTGAACATTCCTCTCGCTCGGTTGTCGGAGCAGACGGCTTGTTTCATAGCTGTGTACTTTTTCACGGAGGATTTCGCTAACTGCTGACGGAGTTTCAGAACTGAACGAACAGGTTCTTCAGCGGTTTTGAGCAGTTCAGCAACTTGTTCTTTCCCCAGTGAATCAGAAGAATATCCCTGTTCTTCCAGCCATTTCAGAAGCTGATACACAGAATTTGGATTCTCAATACCTGTCAGTTTCTGCATTTCCGCTGATAATTCAGCTTTGATGCGTGCATCCAAAGCAATGGCATTCTGAGCAAGCTGTAAATCTATGCGGATACCTCTGTCGTTGATTTTCTGGTCAATATAAAATTCTTCCCAGATGAAGTTCGGGACAGGATACTTTGAAAGCCGTCTGTCAATTTCAAGTTCTGCCTCTACGTCACGCTTGTTATATGCCTTGAAAAT
>DJXC01000193.1 GCA_002449575.1 Ruminococcus sp. UBA7014 | reverse complement strand
GCATGAGATTTATTAAACGCATATTCAGCAAATTTTTCCATCTGTGCAAAAATCTGTTCTGTGAGTTCTGCCGGAATGTGATGCTGTGCTGCACCTTTGAGAAATTTCTTTTTTTCTTCCTGCATAAGTGCAGTTTTTTTCTTAGACATGGCATAGCGGACATTATCGGCTTCGGCATAGGAAAAGCCAGCCATTTTCCGGCAAATCTGCATGACTTGTTCCTGATACAGCATACAGCCGTAAGTAGGACTGAGTATTTCTTTCAGTACTGGATGCAAATATTTGATTTTTTCGGGATGCTGACGATTTTTCAGATATTCCGGAATCGAATCTACAGGACCGGGACGGTAAATTGCCAGAGCAGTCATAATATCTTCCATAGAGTGTGGTTTCAGCCGGGTGAGAAAATTTCTCATGCCATCGCTTTCAAGCTGGAATATACCGGAAGTTTCACCTCTGGAAAGCAAAGCATAGACAGCCGGATTATCAAGCGGAAGATTTTGCACGGAAAAGCCGGGATTTGTCATCCGGACAGCTTTTTCGGCATCCCGGATAATTGTCAGATTTCTCAGTCCCAGAAAATCCATTTTCAGCAGTCCCAGTTCTTCCAGAACCGGAGCAGTATACTGTGTGACAAGCATATTTTCATCCTGAAAAACAGGAACATAATCTGTCAGGGGGTTGTCTGTTATCACAATTCCGGCGGCATGAATTGTTGTATGACGTGGGAAGCCCTCAATCCGGGAGGCGGTATCCAGAAGCTGCTTTACCTGTATATTCTGCTGATATGCCTGTTTCAGTTCAGCAGACTGTTCCAGAGTTTGTGCAATGGTCAGACGGCTGTCAATCTGTCCGGCAAGTGCTGTTATCTGCGGCGACAAGCGGAGGATTCTGCCAGTATCACGGACAGCGGCTTTGGCTTTGAGTGTATCAAATGCGACAATTTCAGCAACATGTTCCTTCCCGTAGCGGCGAATGACATAATCACGCACTTTCGCTCTCCCTTCGATACAGAAATCGATATCAATATCGGGCATACTGCATCTGCCCGGATTGAGAAAGCGTTCAAACAGAAGTTGTTCTCTGACAGGGTCAATTCCAGTAATTTCCAGACAATACGAACACAGACTCCCGGCAGCAGACCCTCTGCCAATACCAACCGGAATTTCCTGACTTTTTGCATATCTGACAAAATCCTGTACTATCAGGAAATAATCTGTAAAGCCCATTTTCTCAATCGTCTGCATTTCATAGTGCAGACGTTCACGGACAATTTCCGGCGGATTTTCTCCGTAATGCCGGAACATGCCCTCTGTGCAGAGTTTCTCAAAATATGCCTGATTATCGCTGATACCGTCCTGTATAAAATGTGGCAGTTTCTGTTCATGAAATGCGAGTTCAACATGACAGCGGTCAGCAATTTTTCTGGTATTCCGGACAGCTTCCGGAAGTTCAGAAAATAATGCTGACATTTCTGCTGTGGATTTCAGATAATATTCGCTTCCTGTCAGAAATTTTCCGGACTGCCGGAGTTCTTCAGGAGTCTGATTGTTCCGGATACAGGTCAGAATTTTCTGCATCTGCGCATCTCCCCGGTTCAGATAAAATACATGATTGGAAACTGTCAGGGAAATTCCGGTGTTTCGGGAAAGCTTTATCAGCAGAGGGAACAGTTTCTTTTCCCGTTCTGTACTGTGATTCTGTATTTCCAGAAAGTAATTTTCTGTTCCGAATATGGTCTGCAACTGCCGACTATGCTGTTCAGCGGCTGAAAAATCGCCTTTCAGCAGAGACTCCGGAATACTTCCTTCATCTGATGCAGAAAGGCAGATAAGCCCCTCATGATATTTTTTCAGCAGCCGAAAATCTGTTGGCTGAACGGAAACTAGCTTTATCAGATTATGATAACCAGTCAGATTTTCACACAGCAAAACAAGCTTATCTCCTGCAATGCACATTTCACAGCCCAAAACTGGCTTGATATCAGCTTTGACAGCTTCCTGATAAAAAAATATTGCTCCGTAAAGATTTCCAGTATCTGTCACAGCAACTGCTGTCTGTCCGGATGCCTTTACCTGCCGGACAAGTTCCTGAATCCGGCAAGCACCGTCCGGAAAACTATATTCACTATGTACATGCAGATGTACAAATTCTTCATCATGCATAAATAATCCCCCTATATCATCAGAATTTCAATCCGGATAGTTTGTCGCAATGGCAGAAAGTTTCCGGAAACGGTGATTCACCCCGGAACGCCCGATAGGTTTTTTCAGCATCTGACCGAGTTCCGCAAGGCTTAAATGCGGGTTTTCAAGCCGGAGTTCAGCAAGTTCCCGCAATTCCGGAGAAAGCTTCTCCAGACCGTTATGCCGGATAATCTGCTGAATATCACGGCACTGTTTTTCAGAAGCGGAAATTGTCTTGTCAATATTTGCCATATCGCAGTTATTCCGCCGGTTAATCTGATTAATCACTTCTTTGTTGATTTTGATTTCTATCAGTTCCAGCGTGCATTTCTGTGCGCCGATAAAAGTCAGCAAGTCTTCAATTTCTTCGCTGACTTTGAGATATGCTGACCATGTATATTTTCTCTGCATGACATTTGGATGTACACCAACACTGTACAGAATATCACATAAATCCTGACAGAGGGCTTCTGTCGGTGCGGAAAATTCAAGATGATATTCTTTCAGCGGGTCAGTCACACTGCCGCATGTCAGAAACACGCCGCCCAAAAATGCGCCCATACTGTTCATAGGCAGATTCCGCATGTCAATGCGGCGTTCTTCGTGAATATGAAATGTATGCCGGATTTGTGTGACAGCTTCCTTTCCGGTAATTTTATAAATTGTCAGAACGATGCCGTTTTTCCGTGGCTTTGTTTCGATAGTCAGCGGCACTGCCGCACCGAATACAGTTTTCAGCAGTACCGGAAACACAGAACGGAACACTTCACTTTCACTTTTCAGACAGATTTCCTCACGGGTGACATTTCTGCCGAATAGCAGCATTCCATACAGGCAGGCAAACCGCCTGTCATGGTCATTGACAGTACTCCGGATACATTCCCGGACATCATGCGAAAAAGACACAGTTTTTCACCCTCTTGTCAGTGTTTTCCTTTTTTGATATCTCTGTGCATTTTATACACCCGATAGCCTTTTTCTTTCAGAGAATCAGCCGTCAGTTCTGCAAAAGTCACACTTCTGTGCTTGCCGCCGGTGCAGCCGAACGCAATGACAAGCTGACTCTTTCCCTCTGAAATATATAAAGGCAGCAGAAATTCCAGTAAATCATTGATTTTGTTTAATAAAGTCTGTGACTGCGGAAACTGCATGACATAATCCCGGACACAAGCTTCCTGTCCGGTATGTGTCTTGAGTTCCGGTACATAGAACGGATTCGGCAGACAGCGGACATCAAAAATTAAGTCCGATTCTGCTGAAATACCATATTTATAGCCGAATGACATGACTTTTACAACAATCGAATCCAGATGATTTTCCAGAAAAACATCCCGGATTTCTTCCCCTAGCTGAGAAGTACTGAGTTTGGAAGTTTCGATATAATAATCTGCCTGTGAACGCAGAGGCATGAGAGCCTCCCGTTCAGCTTCAAGAGCTTCCAGAAGACTGTTATATTTTTCAGCAAGCGGATGACGGCGGCGTGTTTCTTTATATCGCTGAATCAAAATTTCATTGGCAGATTCCATAAAAATAATTTTCACTTCGCCGGGCATATCTGTTTTGAGTTTTTTAACAACTTCGTGAATTTCGGAAAACATATCTCCGGTGCGAATATCTACAGCAATCGCAACTTTGTTCAGACTGCCTCCGGTACGGGTGCAGACATCCGCAAAATTTGGGATAAATTGCGGCGGCAAGTTGTCAATACAATAAAAGCCAATATCTTCCAGTACTTTCATTGCAGTGGACTTTCCCGAACCGGACATGCCTGTAATAATAATCAGCTGCATGAAAATTCACCTGCCTGCACACCCAGAAGCACCGGTTCAAGTTCCAGAACACAGCCTTTTTCTGCAAAAACTTTATCACGCACATCACGGCACAGACGGAGAACTTCCGCACAAGTGGCATGACTGCGGTTAATGACAAATCCTGCATGTTTTTCGCTGACTTGTGCATCGCCTACCTGATAGCCTTTCAGACCACATTCATCAATCAATTGTGAAGCATAACCGTCTTTTGGTCTTTTGAACGTACTTCCGGCACTGGGATACTCCAAAGGTTGTTTTTCTTTTCTGCGTCTGGAATATTCTTTCATTCTGGAGAGAATTTCTTCCGGATTGTCTTTTTGCAGATGCATTGTAACAGATGTGATAATGCAGTCCGGATGTTCTGTAAAAAAGCTGTGCCGGTAGGATAAATTCAGTTTCTCCTGTTCAAGAATATGTTCTGTTCCGGTACTGTCCAGATAGGTACAGGAAGTGACAATATCTTTCATTTCGTGTTGGTATGCACCGGCATTCATAAACAAAGCACCACCGACTGTACCGGGGATACCGCTCAGGGCTTCCATGCCGGAAAGCTGTTTTCTGGATGCCAAAGTGGCTGCTGCTGCCAGTGATGCACCAGCCTGACAAGTCAAAGTATCTCCGTCAGCTGTGATACTGGAAAATGCATTGCCAATATGCAGAATCACACCTTGAAAGCCATTATCAGATGCCAGAATGTTGCTCCCTCTGCCCATGACAAAATAGGGCAGATGATTTTCACAGCAGAACCGCAGAGCGGCACTGAGTCCCTGTACAGAATTAACTTCTATCCAGTAATCAGCATTTCCGCCGATATGAAATGTTGTATGTCCGTCAAGCGGTACATCAGTCATAAATTCCATCTGATAACTGTCACAAAGCTGTTGCAGTTTATTTTTCATGAATATAAGCCCTCCAATTAAAATGCATCATAGTCTTTGATAGTTTCTGTGCCTTCCATATCCATGCCAAGACGGTCAAGGAGTTCCGTTGCGGCATTATAGCCCATTTTTTTCTGACGGTTATTCATGGCAGCGACTTCCAGAATGACAGCGAGATTTCTGCCGGGTTTTACCGGAATTGTTAAAGAAGGCACTTTCACGCCAAGAATCGAAGCATATTCTGTATCTATTCCCATTCTGTCATAGATTTTTTCCGGATTCCAAAGTTCCATTTCAACGACCAAATCAATTTTTTCAGTCATTTTGACTGCACCCATACCAAACAGGCGGCGTGCATTGATAATCCCGATACCACGCAGCTCCAGAAAATGACGGATATTATCCGGTGAACTGCCGACAAGACTGATATTAGAGACTTTGCGAATTTCGACAGCATCATCTGCAACGAGGCGATGCCCACGCTTAACCAGTTCAATCGCTGTTTCACTCTTGCCGACACCGCTTTCACCAGTCAGAAATACGCCTTCGCCGTAGATTTCAATCAATACACCATGACGGGTAATTCTGGGCGCAAGATTCAGATTCAGAAAAGCAATCAGACCGGACATAAAATTCGAGGTACTTTCCTTGCTTCTGAGCAGCGGCATTTCATATTTTTGGGCAAGTTCCAGCATTTCAGAAAAATAGGGGAGTTCTCTGGTAATAATCAGAGCCGGAAGTTTCTGGGAAAACAGCAGTTCCAGACGTTCACGGCGGGTTTTTTCGTCAATTGTTGACAGATAGGCGAATTCCATTTTGCCAATAATCTGGATTCTTTCCGGGTTGAAATATTCATAGAATCCCATAAGCTGCAAACCGGGGCGGTTGACATCATTTTCGTCAATCAGCAGTTCTGCCGGGTCTTTGGGGGTATAAATGACTTCAAGTTTGAATTCATCAATAATTTTTTTGAGTGAAATTGTAAATTTTTCTGCCATAA
This sequence comes from Ruminococcus sp. UBA7014, assembly GCA_002449575.1. Classification (GTDB taxonomy): domain Bacteria; phylum Bacillota; class Clostridia; order Oscillospirales; family Ruminococcaceae; genus UBA3855. Next base: position 19,604 of record DJXC01000193.1, on the reverse strand, counting down.
GATAAAACTCCTTACATTTATATTTTTATTCCTGAGGGTGCAGGACATAACTTTTCAGTTTCAGATTTTCAGGAACGGTATCACCGGGATATTCGAGAATGACCGGAACAGACCCAGAAATTTCTTTCAGATTTTGCAGTTCCTCCTGTGTGTCGGGGCTGCCGGAAACCAGCAGACAGTCTGCCGGAAAAGATTCAGCAGCAGAAACAGCTTCCGTATCGCCGTTGCGTACGCTGTTACCGTCCACACGGACAAAGAAAACTGATTCCGGAGCTTTTTCACGCATTGCCGTGAGCAGTTCTGTCAGATACTGATAACGGTCAGACTCACTGCACTTCGGGTCGAGTGACGGGAGGTCAGTTCTCGGAAAATTGGGAAATGCCAGTCCGTCACATACAATAGTCCGGAATCCGGCTGTTTCAATTTCTTCGGCGAATGCGGAAAGATAGTCCTGTGTCAGTGAACTGAATGGCGAAAGCCAGAGTACAGGGTCAGCAGTGGATTTATCTGTCCAGACCTCTCCGGAATTCTGTATCAGATAAGAAGCTTCCGGAGAATTTTTCGGAAAGACAGAATCTTCCAGAGTATTCAGCATAGCAACAGGTTCAATGCCTTTTGCAGAAACTTCCTGAAAAATTTGTGTCAGTGGCAGAAATGCCTGTACTGCGTTGCTTCTGGCAGCGTCCTTGACAGAGGTTGCATACCAGATATTCCCGCCTTTCGTTTTCAGAGGAATCAGCAGATGAGAAATGCCGTCCGGCAACTGTTCGAGTGCTTCGTGAAAAGCAGCTTCTGTCATGAGACTGGATTCATTCAGAAGATAGCCCTGAATTGACGGTGCTTTCTGGACAAAGCCGAGATTTTCTTCTGTTTCTATTTCTGTGGGGGGAATGGTTTCCGTTTCAGTCGGGAGGGATTCCGGTTCAAAATTTTCTTCCGGAACGGCAGAAGTTTCGGTAACTTCTTCTGCGGAAAGTGTTTTCTGATGATAGGCTGACGGCGGTGCAAGAAAATTTCTTTCCTGTAGAAAAGCAATGACAGGCTTTCCGGCACTGTAGCCGACAAAGCCCAGCACGCCGGCAATCAGGAGCGTGACAACCGCCGAGCCGGTATCCTGCCGGATTTTCTTATGATAGGCGATTCTGTCTTTCCGGCGGTAGATTTTTGTGCCTTTGGGTTTGATTTTCATGATTTCAATCCACACGGGAATTTTTGTCCGTCTTTTCCCGTGACTGTCGAGACAGATTTGTCATTTCCTGTTCCCGTAAAAAATAATCATTCACACCGTCGCCCTTCGGTGATTTTTCTGCTATCGTTCTGAAATTGTCAACTGCCTGTTTCATATCTTTCTGTTTGAACAGGTAACTTCCGGAAACAAGAATATCTGCACCGGCAGAGATTGCTTCCGGGGCTGTTGTATTGTCGATACCGCCGTCTACTTCTATTTTAATGTTTTTGTCCTGAATCATATTCCGGATTTCTGCAATTTTTGGGGTGACATCGTGCATATAGCTCTGACCGCCGAAACCGGGTTCAACTGTCATAACCAGAATCACATCAATGTCATCCAAAAACGGCAGAAGGGCTTTCGCCGGTGTTCTCGGTTTAATAGAGATACCTGCTTTTTTCTGATATTCCCGGATAGTCTGAATCGTTGTGAACGGGTCGCTCATGCTTTCCAGATGGAATGTAATTAAATCTGCGCCGGATTTGGCAAAATTCCGGATATATAGTGCTGGATTGTTCATCATCAGATGGATATCCAGAAACATATCTGTCCCTTTGGAAATGGCTTGCAGTTCCGGCAGACCAAACGCCAGATTCGGGACGAACCAGCCGTCCATGACATCATAATGCAGCCAGTCAATCCCGGCGTTCCGGATTCGTTCCAGTTCATCTCCCAGATGCAGAATATCTGCACTGAGTAATGATGCGGCAATTTTTGTATTCAAGATAAATCCTACCTCTCTGTTTTATTTTTATCTATCTTCTATTATAGCGGATAATTTTCATTCCGTCAATACAGGAATCTGAAATTTTTGAAAATATTTTTAAAAGCTTTTCCGGAATCTGATTTTTCTGATATTTTTTTGAAAAAACACTGGACAAAATAGCTAAAATAGTGTATAATAAGTGAGAAAGATTGTGTTTTCGTCAGAAGGAGCGTGAAATTTATGAAGATTAAGCGTATAGCAGAATTTTTTGCAGCCGTGCTTATGTGTATGACTTGTACTGCGGGACAAAATATACAGCTTATTGCTGCTGAACCAGAAAAAGGAGATGTCAGTGGGGACGGTTCTTTCGGTGTAACTGATATAATACTCCTGCAAAAATGGCTTCATGCTGTACCAGATACACATCTTGCAGACTGGCAGAAAGCCGATTTTAATGAAGACGGAATTCTTAATATATTTGATTTCTGTCTGATGAAACGTGAACTTTTAAAATTGACAGAAAGTGGTGAGAATATGACAAATCAGGGAAAAGTTTATCAGAGAATCGGACTGATAGACCAGCAAATCGGTGCAGTTGCTTTTGAAGGAATTATTCCGGAAGGCTGGACAGCAGAAACGTACGGCAACTGGGGGCTTATCAATCCTATGCCCGGTCAGGAAATTACGGTTTTTACAAGTCCTGACGGGAAGGCAAGCGTTCAGATTGCCTCTGAACAGACCTATGAACAGGCGAGCGACCGTGGATATGGTGCGGATTTATCCAATTTTATCACTTTTGCCCCTTATATGAATGCATCATCTTATATTGATTATCTGATTCAGAATAACTTCTCTAATGCAGAATTTCTCAGAGATATGGAGATTCCTGCAGCACATCAGCAGGCGATTGACAACTATACACAACAGTTTTATTCCGGCGGTATCAACACTGCTAGGGCTTACAGCCGATATGTTATTACTCCGATGGGGGCAGAAGGTACTGTCGCCCGCCGTCAGTACCGAATCGGTAATGGCTATGCAGAATATGGATGTGCAGTTTCGGCTTATCAGTACGGCTATACCAAAGTCTTTCTGAATATCACAGAAACATGGTGGAATGTTGTCAATACAGTTTCTTTTACTGCAACGGACAGAGAAGCTTTTGACAAGTATTACAGCGATTATGAAATGATTGTCGCCAACGGCTATTTCACAGGGGCATTTTATTCAGCAAATGCCTATGTTATCAAACAAATCATGAATATGGTTATTAATTACAGAACGGAACAGGCGATTGCAGAGGCAGCAGGCTCTTACAGTTCCAGCGGAACACAGATTACCAGTTCCGATATGGATACACAAGATAAAGTCATGCAGGCATGGGACGATTATATCAAGGATGAGGACAGATACACTACAACAGACGGAAATACAGTCATCACTTCAATGTTCAATGAAACTGTTGCACAAGATGGAAATAATTTCTATGTCGGCAGCAGAACAGGCATTCCGTATGGTTATACGGAACTGATAAGACAGTAAAGGAGTATGAAATTTATGAATTTGAATCAGGTAAAAGATGAAATCTGTGATGTTTGTCATAAAATGTGGCAGCTTGGCTGGGTTGCCGCCAACGATGGAAATGTTTCAGTTCGTCTGGAAGACGGCACATTTCTGGCAACACCGACAGGCATCAGCAAAAGCTTTATCACCCCGGAAAAACTTGTCAGAATTAATGATAAAGGCGAAGTTATCGAAGGGCAGGACGGTTACAGACCGTCTTCAGAAATTAAAATGCATCTGTGCTGCTATCGTGAGCGGGAAGATGTCAACGGTGTGGTACATGCCCATCCGCCGACAGCAACGGGCTATGCCGTTGCCAATATCGCACTTGACCAGTATTCTATGATTGAATCTGTCATTGCAATCGGTTCTGTACCGGTGACACCTTACGGAACACCCTCAACAGATGAAGTGCCGGAAGCGATTAAACCCTATCTCCAGGAACATGATGTCATGTTATTGCAGAATCATGGTGCATTAACTGTCGGTTCTGACCTGCTGACGGCTTACTACAGAATGGAAACACTCGAATTATATGCCAAAATCAGTCTGAATGCCCATCTGCTCGGCGGTGCACAGGAAATTTCCCGTGAAAATATCGACCGTCTGTGCAGTATGCGCAAAAATTATAAAGTCACCGGAAAACACCCCGGCTATAAAAAATATAACAAGAAGTGAGTTATCATGAATAATCAGAAAAGAACAGTCCTTGCCTTTGATTTCGGTGCATCCAGCGGACGGGCGATTCTTGCACATTATGAAAATGAAAGTCTGAAGCTTGAAGAAATTCACAGATTCCCGAATATTCCTGTTTCTTATCACGGGCATTTATACTGGGATGTGCTGCGGCTGTTTCAGGAAATCAAGAATGGTATTCGCTTTGCTGCTATGAAAGGCGGTTTTGACAGTATCGGCATTGATACATGGGGTGTCGATTATGGTCTGATTGACAAGAACGGCGCACTGCTGGGAAATCCGCTGCACTACCGTGACAAGCGCACCAAGGGTATGACTGAAAAAGCTGCTAAACTGCTTTCACCGGAACGGCTTTATATGCTGACCGGAAATCAGATTCTGAATATAAATACAGCATTTCAGCTTCTGGAACAGAAACTGCATACACCGGAATTGCTGGAACAGGCACAGGCTTTTTTATTAATGCCGGATTTGTTCGCCTATCTGCTGACCGGAGATATTTCGTCAGAACTCTCCATCGCCGGAACAACACAGTTGTGCAACCCATATTCCGGCGGCTGGTCGGGAGAAGTCATTCAGGCTCTCGGACTGCCAGAGCATATTTTTCCGGCAATGGCACAGACAGGTACTGTTAAAGGCATGTTATCGGAAGAAATCTGCAATGAACTGGATGTGCCGTCTGTTCCGGTGATTGCCGTATGCGGTCATGATACCCAATGTGCTTCAGCAGCGATTCCGGCACTTGACAGAAAACCATTCGCTTTTATCAGTTGTGGAACATGGGCGTTATTCGGCACAGAACTGCATCAGCCGCTGATAAATACAGAATCGGCTTCGCTGGGTATCTCGAATGAAATCGGCTTTGAAAATACTGTCACATTCCTGAAAAATATCACAGGTACATGGCTTTTACAGGAACTTCGCCGGACACTCAAAAATCTTGGAAAAGAATATTCTTATGCGGATTTTGAGAGATTAGCGGCTTCTGCCGAAGGCTCGCAAAGATTTATTGATGTCGATGCACCAGCGTTTTCCACTCCCGGTGACATGGCTGTCAGGGTGCGTGACTGGTGCAGTGAAAGCAGCCAGCCTGTTCCGGCAGATATTCCTGACGTACTCCGGTGTATTTATGAAAGTCTTGCATGTCGTTTCCGTGATGCACTGGATGAAATTCAGCATTGTACCAATCAGAAATGTGAAAAAATTTACATGCTTGGCGGCGGTGTGAAAGACCATCTGCTTTGTCAGCTCACGGCAGATGCCTGCGGTATTCCTGTCTGCACAGGTTCAGAAGAATCTACCGCTTATGGAAATGCAGCAATTCAATTGATTGCTGCCGGAGTGATTCCGGACTTGCTCGAAGCCAGATGGCTGGTTGCAAAGTCTGTCAAATCCAAAACTTACATGCCAAATCCCAAAAATGCCGGCATGTATGAGTCATATCAAAAATTATTTAGATAAGATAAATAATTTAATTTTCAGAAAGAAGTGTGATGAAGATGTATCCTAAAATTGGTATTCGTCCTATCATTGACGGACGGCAGAAAGGCATTCGTGAAAGTCTTGAAGAACAGACCATGAATATGGCGAAATCTGCAAAGGCTTTAATCGAAAGTGAAATTTGTTATCCGGATGGTACTCCGGCAGAGTGTGTCATTGCACCCTCCACAATCGGCGGCGGTGCAGAAGCTTACAAGTGTGAGGAATTTTTCTCAACACAGAATGTTTGTGCTACGCTTTCAGTCACTCCGTGCTGGTGCTACGGAAGTGAAACAATGGACCTGAATCCGCTGACAGTCAAGGCAGTATGGGGTTTTAATGGTACAGAACGCCCCGGCGCAGTTTATCTGGCAGCAGCAATGGCAGCACATACACAGCGTGGACTGCCTGCATTCGCTATCTATGGCAGAGATGTACAGGAAGCAGATGATACCAGCATTCCAGATGATGTGCGTGAAAAAATTCTGCGGTTTGCCAGATGCGCCCTTGCTGTCGGACTGATGCGCAATAAAGCGTATGTCAATATCGGCGGAGTGGCAATGGGTATCGGCGGTTCTTACTGCAACAGCGATTTCTTCCAGAAATATCTGGGAATCCGTGCGGAATGGGTTGATATGAGCGAAGTTCTCAGAAGAATCAATCTGGAAATTTATGACCATGATGAATTTGAAAAAGCCTATAAATGGACAATGGATAATTGTCCCATGGGATTTGACTGTAATGAAGAACCGCTTCCGCCGGAACATCAGGAAGAAAACTGGGAATTTGTTGTCAAGATGACACTGGTTATCCGGGATATTATGCTTGGCAATGAAAAACTTGCAGAAATGGACTGGCTCGAAGAAAGTCGTGGAAGAAATGCTATTTTAGGCGGATTTCAGGGGCAGCGGCAGTGGACAGACTGGCTTCCGAACGGTGACTTCTCTGAAGCAATTCTAAATTCTACTTTCGACTGGAACGGTAAAAAACAGCCCACTTTGCTGGCAACTGAAAATGATACACTCAACGGTGTTTCCATGCTGTTCGGGCATTTGCTTTCCAACAGAGCAAGCCTGTTTGCAGATGTCAGAACTTACTGGAGTCCTGCCGCTGTTGAGCGTGTAACTGGAATCAAGCCCACAGGTCTGGCAGAAAATGGCTTTATTCATCTGATAAATTCCGGTTCGGCGGCTTTGGATGCCACTGGTCTGGCAACAGATGAAAACGGCAGTCACCTCATGAAAAAATGGTGGGATATGACAGAAAAAGATATAGAAGCCATCACAGATGCTGTTGACTGGTGTCCGGCAAATCTGGGTTATTTCAGAGGCGGCGGATTTTCGTCACATTTTCGCACACAGGCGGAAATGCCCATGACTATGATGAGAGTCAACATCATCAACGGCACACAGCCGGTTCTCCAGATTGCAGAAGGCTGGACAGCAGTCCTCCCGGACGAAATTCACACTGTTCTTGATAAGAGAACTGACCCTACATGGCCTACAACATGGTTTGTTCCCCGTCTGACAGGAGAGGGTGCATTCAAGGACGTATACACTGTTATGGCAAACTGGGGCGCAAATCACGGCTCTATCACTTATGGACATATCGGAAAGGATTTAATCACCCTTGCTTCTATGCTGAGAATTCCGGTATCTATGCATAATGTCGAAGATGATGAAATTTTCCGTCCTCATACATGGTCTGCATTCGGCACAAAAGACCTTGAATCTGCTGATTACAGAGCCTGCAAAGAATTCGGCGCACTCTACAAAGGCTGATAAAACACAGCAAATACTGCAAAAAGACCCGAAAGAACATCTTCCGGGTCTTTTTTAAGCTGCGCTACTATTATTTTTAAGATTCGTGGAAGAAATAGGGCAGTGCATTATAGATATAACTCCGCACCGGTCCCCACCAGTGTGTTTGTTTGTCTGCTACCATAAAATAGAAATTACCTTTGGAGAAGTCAGAAGTATAGGTGAAATAGTTTGTTCTGGTTTTCAGGTCTTCCATTTCTGGTTTCATATTCGGATATGCGAGGTCTTCGCTTCCAGTTGCACAGAAGAAGAAATACTGGTTCTGCTTCAAGCCCAGACTGTCAATTTCTTTTGTCAGGCTGTTCATGCCCTCCCAGTTATTACCGGATAATGGCATAAAATAACCTACTAAATCCATATCATGGTCAGCAACGCACCATACAGACAGGCTGCCCATGGAGAAACCACCGTAAGCACGATGCATTCTGGAAGCCTGTAAATCTGCTTCGTTTGTGGATTTGGCATAAGTAGAATATTTGCCTTCTACAAACGGAACAACATCCTGACGGAATTCCTGCCAGAAGTTTCCGGCTTCGCTGCCTGAACCGTTGAAAGTAGGTGTCACAACAATCATCGGTTCAAGTTCACCGTTCATAATCATATGGTCAAGCACGTTGCCAAATTTGACATCATTACTGAAAATCGTATTTTCATTTTCGCCGCCGCCGTGCATGAGATAGAAAATATTATATTTCTTGGAAGGGTCATAATTATAGGGCGTGTAAACATTCAAACTTTTTGTTCCTCTGATGCCGGTATAAGTTTCTTTGGTAATTTTACCCGCTTGTGCGCAGGGATTAGTATATTCTCCGGGGGCTGGATGATACTGTAAAGCTGCGTCATATGCAAAATTGCTGGAATGTGTTTCTTCCTTTGTGGAAATCTTCGGAAAATGCTGAATTTCTTTTTTCAGATATTTCTGAATTGAAACAAGGTCAGAAACCTCTGCTTTTCCGTTACCGTCAATATCTGCACTTTTTTCATCGTAAGCATTCCGGAAACCGTGAATCAGACCTTTTTTGGCAAGAATCCAGTCATAGATATTAATAATGCCATCTCCGCTGATATCGCCCTGCAAAACAGTTCTGACATTGCTTTTTCCTGCGCCCTGAATTTCTGTACCGACAATTGCACCAATCACATCATCTATATAAAAGCTGTTTGTGCTGTTGTCTGTTTCTACATAAAGAACAAGATTTTTTGCACCTTCCGGAATTGTGAAGCTGGTATTGGAAAGCTGAACCCATTCGCCTTTTGCAGCCGCACCAGTTGCCATTTTATCATAATGTGCTTTGCCGTCTGCATCATCATACTGAAGTGTTAAATGGAACGTATCTGTTTCGCTGCCTTCCGGATACATCACATTTGCAGAAAAGCTATAGCTTTCGCCGGGAATAAAAACATCGTTCAGCTTTTTAGCTGCGCCGTTCCATGCAGATTCACGACCAGAACAGTAAAGCGCACCGCTGCCCTGATAGAAAGCCGCTCCACTGGAAGCAATTTTTGCAGCACCTCTACCAGACCAGCTGTTTTCTGAACCTTCAAACATATCATGGAAATACCAGCCATTTGCATCTGGTTCAATGTTCTGCATATTTTTCTGACCAGATTTCAGATTTTCGGAATAGTTCCAGTTTTCACGTTCATAATCAAAAAAGTCAATCTCTGCATAACCGCCGGTTGTTTTTGTCGGATAGCTGTAAATTGCACTTCTGTACCCTGTAAAGAGTTTCAAATCATAGGTCATATTGACAGTATCGCCGATTTTAGTCCATTCAGAGCCGTCCAGAGAATAATAAAAATTAACTTTGTCAATGTTGTTGGAAACGTTGAAACTGCTGTCTACGGTATTAAATTCAAAATTTGCTTTCAGATAGGCAATTTCTCCGGAGAGAGGCACTTCTTCTATTATTTTGTCATAACTGTCCGTGACTTGTGCGCCGTTTGTGCCATAAACAGCATTTTTTGCCATATAGATATATTTTTTGCCGCTTTCATCAACACGAACGCCGACATTGCCATAATTAAACTGAAATGCAGAAAGTCCTGCATAATCTCCGGCTTTCATGTTGGAAGCATCCAGACGGATGGCAGAAGAACAGGCAGGTCCTTCTGTACGCATTGTCAGGGTATTTCTTGCATTGATAATACTTTTGGCGATGTGTTCATTATGCAGTCTCAGCCAGCCGTCACGTTCTGTTACAGACCATGCATTGTTGTCGGGATTATGATTCCACTGCCATTCCAGCATAAGTTTATCAGAAGCATAGCTGAAATCATCATCTTTTGCCAGTGTTGCACCTGTGTAGTCGGTATCTATCATCAAAGTTGTGGGAGCTTTGCCGTCAATGCCCATCATGGGAAAACCGTTTTCCCATGTAACCGGGACTAATACCGGAATTCGTCCCACACCGCCATGGTCCTGGAATAACAGTCCATACCAGTCGCCGGATGGTGTATCAATAATACCACCCTGTGCAACACCGCTGCCATAAGTGCCTAAACCGGAATTCAGAACCGTTTTTCCTTCATAAGTCCCCAAGAGTTCCTTGCTTCTGTAACATAACTCAATTCGTCCGGAATTGGACGGCCATGCAATGATAAATATATAGTAGTAGTCACCTATCTTCTGGATATGAGAACCTTCACCGGCAAGATTGTCAAGACCTGTTTTGAAGAGTGTTTTTTCTGCGCCGCCTGGCTGGAATCCGGTCATATCTGCATTCAGTTCTTTAATCTTGATTTCTCCGCCGCCACCATAAACAAGATAATTTCTGCCGTCATCATCCAGAAGCATAGAAGCATCATGATACATGCCCTGGATTTCACTTCTTGTCCAAGTACCGTTTTCAATATCATCTGTTTTATAGATATAAGAATTGCCTGTTCCATAACTACCGAAAAATACATAGAAAGTTCCGTTTTTATACCGGAGCGAAGCAGCCCACTGTCCGTGTGCATAATCATGTTCCGTTCCGACAAGATTTTGTTTTTCTCCGTCTGCGTAAGTATCATAGACATAATTACAGATTTCCCATGATACCAAATCTTTGGATTTCATAATCGGCGCACCCGGTGAAAAATACATTGTAGTACTTACCATATAATAAGTATCTCCTACACGGATAATATCATCATCCGGCACATCAGACCAGATAATCGGGTTTGCTATTGTTGTAGGTGCGGCGGCGGCTGTAAGCGTTCCGACCGAAAAAACACAGCTAGCTGTCAGCATAGAAGCAGTCATAAGCAAGGCTGCTGCACGTTTTAAAATATGTCCTTGTTTCATAATCAATCCTCCTGTTGCAAATATTATCGTGTGTATCAAATTTTTATAAAAAACATAAAACAAATTCTTTAAAGATTATACATAATTTGTTCAAAAATGTCAACACATAATTTGCAGGTTTAGTGGAGAATTTGCAGGATATCAGATTACCTTTACTCTTGTCTCCGGAGAAAGCATTCTGAAAATCTCATTCACATTGATTTTTGCCGGACTGTCATTAAAACTGTCATCACGGAACACAGCTCGCAGAGGTTTCCGGCTTGCAATGATTTTGACAGCATTTTCAGGAATGTTCCTGTCAAAACAGGCAATGAAATCATTGTCATTGTAAGTATGGACAGTGACACCGTCTATCTGTTCAGAATGATACGGCAGTGACAGCGGCAGACCCCATTCCAGCAGACAGCCAAACAGTAAATCAAGGTCGTTTCTGTCTTCTTTAATATTACTTTCAAAACCAGCCAGCATTTGCTGTGTCGTTTCCGCCGGACTGTAATATACATCTTCCATGTTTGTATCATCCAGGCGGAACACACGGAAACCCGTGTCCAGTTCAGCTGTTATGAGAGGATTTTCTTCTTTGATTTTTGTTCCTGCCCGACGAATTCTTTCTTTTCCGATTTCACAGATAGTGGAATAACCTGCTTTATAGGCTTCTGATTTTTCGTCAGTTCGTTCAGGAAGCTGAATCATGATAAATTTTCGTGTTCCGCCATCCTCAGCGTTAAGCTGCATGACGGCATGGGCAGTTGTAGCACTGCCACTGAAAAAATCAAGAATGATATCATCATCTGCTGTTTGGAGTGAAGCAAAAAAACGGATAAATGCAGAAGGTTTCGGAAAATCAAACGGAACTCCGAGATTTCTTAATTCATTTGCAGCAAGGGTATTCTGAAATTCATCACTGAAATTTTTAGGATGCATACCACTTTCTTCCCGTTCTTTCAGGTAAACTTTTGTATAAATATTCCATTGGCTGTTAGTACCTGTTGCCGTATCCAAGAGCGGACTGTGTTTTGTTTTCTTGAATACAATGCGTCCTTCTGCCTTTCCTTTTAAAAAAGTTGCTTCATTCCAACGCCACGGCTGACCGTTGGGAGGGGATACAAATGAACCGTCAGGACATGCAATCGGATAACTTGAGCCGCCGTGCTTTAATGCAGACATAAATAAGCCGACTTCCTGATAAAAGCCACGTTCTGCAAAATATTCATCTTTTTTATGATATCTTGCAATAATTTCCTCACTCATACCCGTCTGGTATTCTTTTACACATGCCAGACATTTGGCATAAATCAGAACATAATCCACACAGGGGGAAAAATGATTGCCATTATTGCTGGATTTTTTCGTCACTCTGTTAAAAACAGCAATTTTGTTCTGTGTTCCGAATATTTCATTACAGCAGGCTGTCAGTGTATTTAATTCCTGTTCTCCGATGCTGATAAAAATCACACCGTCATCCGAAAGCAGGTTTCGTGCAAGCATGAGCCGTGAATATATCATACTGCACCAGTCAGAATGAAATCTGCCGTTAGTGTCAGTATTTCTGAACAAACGGTTTCCGTCTTTGTCAAGCTGTCCGCTTTCCTGTGCATATTTATCAGAAGTTATTGCAAAATTATCACGATAAATAAAGTCATTGCCTGTATTGTAAGGCGGGTCAATATAAATCATCTTAATTTTGCTGAGATAGCTTTCCTGTAAGAGTTTCAGCACATCAAGATTATCGCCTTCGATATAAAGATTTTCTGTTGTATCCCAATTTTTACTTTGTTCCGGACAGGGACGGAGTGTCTTCCGGATGGGACGGTTTGCCTCTGCAACAGCAGATTTTTTGCCGACCCATGTAAATTCATAATGTTCTTCGTCTTTAATCGTTTCTTCTGAAAGCATAGCGCGGAGCAGTTCAAAATTGACTGTTTTTTTCAGTCTGCCGTTTTTGTCTGCTGTTTCTGTAATGCAGTTCGGGAATAAAGCAGCAATTTTCTCAATATTCTGCTGTATCAGATTCGGAGATTCCATTTTCATTTTATTCATCCAAGTGCCTCCAATGTATTATGTTTGCTATATTATAACATATTTTTTCGGAGAAATCAAGATAATTCTTATTTTATCACAAACTCCCTCCGGAAATTCCGAAAGGAGTTCTGTGCATATTAGTGTGACATCCTCCCCCGCCTGTAGAGGCGGGGGTTTTCTTGCTAATCTTTGATAAAAATTCAGTATTCAGGGAATTTCTTCCGGAAGGAGTGCTTCTGCCTCTGCAATTTCTTCAGTAGTTTCCTGTTCTTCCGGTTCAGCATAAACATAAGTAAATTTGGGAGATTTCAGTTCAAATTGATAACGGAAGGCATCACCACGAACTGTCATCTGGTTATCAATATTGACCTGCCGGACATAACCGCCGTTTCCTTGAATGATTTGAATCCAGTTTTCAGGAGTGTCAGAAAGTGTCAGATGATAGGCATCTTGAATTATCTGCCGGACTTCTTCGGCAGTGAAATATTTCACATCACCGTAATGGGGGTCATACTGTGCATCATAATCACTGGAAACACTTCGCAGATAGGGCAGATTCATTTCAAAGATGTCATTGCTGTCTGCAGTAAGGTCGCCGCACGATGCGCCGAACATAGTCATTGCAAAATCATCCTGATAATACAGGGCTTCGCCAAGGACAGAGGCACAGGCATCAATCAGGCTTTGCGGCGGATTCGGCTTGCCTTTCAGGTCATGAGAATCGTTATGATAATATTTAATATAGCTGTAAACTGCCACAGCCTGTGCTTTAATGGCTTCTGTATGAAAAGAAGGTCCGACTTCCAGATTGACGATTTCAGCAACTTGCTGGAGGGCATTGCCGGGAACACCTTGTACTGTAATCATTTCCGTTTCGGCAGTACCGGTATTTTTCAATACTGTACCGGGATAATAGTGAAATAAAATATCCTGATAATTCCAGCCGCCATAAATCGCATAAAAATTTGCGCCGTTCTGACTTAATCCGACACAATGTCCCCAGCCGTAAGTGGTAAAGGCAAAACTATTCGGCGGCACATCTTCCACATTTACAGCAGAAGGAGTCGGCTCACTGGAAACGACAATATCTTCCCTGCTGTTGCCGGAAATGAGAACAGCTTCTTTCTGCTCTGCATTTTCGACAGTCTGGTAAGAAATCAAAGAAAAATCGTCATAATCCGACAAAGTTTTTTTAGATTTCGTTTCTGTTTTTTCCTGCACTGTATCTTTTTCGCTGTGAATGACTTCGACAGAGCTTAATTTTTTCCCTGTTTCAGCAATCACCGGAAGGGACTGCCTTCCGGTGATAAACAGCAGCAACAGGAATGAAACCATCAGTTTTGCTGGATAAAGCATATCTTTCATCTTTCCTGTCAGGAATTTTTAAAAGTTTCGGCAGTTTCACCATCACGGAGTTTTCTTGCGATTACCAGGAATCTGGAATTATCTTCATCAGAATAGCAGGTAGAGAGTGTCAGTAGCTTGTCACCATACTTGACATCAACGTCAATTTTAGCAACACTCTGGTCTTTTGCATACTTCATATAAGTATTGAAATCTTCTTCTGTCTCAAATTCTTCCATATCCCAGTAACGCCAGTCTGCATCTGCACCGCCGTAAGTAATTGGCAATGCACAGATAACATATGTTGCATGTTCAAAATTAGAATACAAATCAATAAACTGATGTGTCTGATAATACGTCAAATCCTGCCGATAGCGGCGCAGTGAGCCGAACATTTCATTATTTGCCATATTATGACCGTATAAAATAATATTATCTGACCAGTTTTCCTGTCCGAATCCGAACTGATTCCGGAAGTCCATAAAGACAGTACCTGCACGGTAAGGCTTATGATTAAAGCCCATGCTAAGATAAAAATCATTATCTTCGCACTGTACAAGCGGATTATCCACTTTTGTGCCTTCTATTTTAATCCAGCCGACAGAGTCGCCGTTATACTGGCGCATAGATTTTGACATACCACTTTCGCCGTTAGGTGTTCCGAACGGACCTTTTGCAAGCTGGAGACTGACGGTCTGACTGGAAACTTTTTCTGAAGCCATATCACCAGCCGGCATTTCAGCAACTTCTGCACTGACAGTATGCAGCAGAACTGCTGTACCAGCAGCAGCCGTCAGCAGAGCTGTACAGAATGCACCTGTGATTTTCTTTCTTCTTGAAATATTTTTCATTTCGTTTTCCTTCTTTCATAGGGATTAGCCATAGGGGATAAATTCAGCATCGGGGTCATATGCGCCTCTGTGCCATTTATAATAGGTACTTGACCATTTAATATTGGGGTTTTCTGCACTGACACAGCCTTCTGCCGGGTCTTCTCCTTCACGGAGCAGTCTTGCACAGATGACAAGTCTGCCGTTATCGAACGTACCATTGCAGGTAGACAAAGTCAGAAGCTGGTCGCCATATTTGACATCTACTTCAGTTGTGCGGAGGGTACGCCGTTTGATTTCATTGACATATTCATAAAATTTTTCTTCGTTTTCAAAATTAATGGTGTTCCAGTACTCAAATCTGGTATCTGTTTCATCATCCACATCCACGACAATCATACCAAATACTTTATATCTGTATTTCATATAATTGGATTCCAGTTCAATAATTGCATGTTTTTCATAATAAGATTCTGTATTGATATAATATTTCAGCGCACCGAACATAGAGAAGTCATGCATATTATGTCCGTAGATAACCAGATTCTGTGAGTTGGGGAAAGTTCTGTGATAAGTGCCGTCAGGTTCACCGGTATCGTCAAAATTTTCGACCATATCGTCAAAATAATCACGGTAATCCATGAAAATAGAACCTGCCTTTGCATATTCCAGATTGATATTTTTATCCAGATAATAAGAATTTCCGTCTTCTGCATTTCTTCTCTGCAAAACCGGATAAGCAATTCTTGGTTCATCCGGAATACTCAGATAGCCGACAACGTCTTTATTGATGGCAAGCAAATTTTTTGCACTTTCCAGAAGTTCATAGCGTTCTTCCTCTTCGATTTCGGGACTGCCGGGTTCTTTGGGAAGATGCCGTTCCGGTTCGATAACAGAATCATGGATTCTCTGTGCTTCTGCCGTAACAAGGGCATTCTGGTGATTTTCCCAGAAATATTTGCCAATCAGTGCAAGGCAGACAACAAACACCATAGAAGAAGCAAGAAATATCATTTTCCGGAACACCTCAAAGATGCTGTCACCATGCTGCGGAAACAGCCCGGCAATGCGCTGACCAAGGGTACGGCGTTTTCTTTTCTTCTTTTTTCCTTTTTTCTTTTTGGAAGAATGCGGTTTATATTGCTGTTCTTCCTGCTGATGCAGAGCGTTTTTAATCGCATTATATTTATCAAACTGTTCTTCGTCTGCCATGCATACACCACCTGTTATGATATTTACTTACTTAGTATAGCACAGTCTGCGGAAAATGTCAAGCATCCGCATGTTTAAAAACTTTCAGTTCTGTACCGTCAACGGCTTCGGCAATCATATCATCAAAATTGCCTTTTTCCTGTGCCTGTTCGACCGCTTCAAGATTTGGTCTGATTTTCGGGTGACGGGGTGTAAAGACAGTACAGCAGTCTTCATATGGCTGAACAGAAATATCGAACGTATCAATTTTTCTTGAAATTTCGATAATTTCTGTTTTATCCATACCGATGAGCGGACGGAATACAGGGCATTTGCAAACAGCATCAGTGCAGACCATTGCCTGCATTGTCTGGCTGGCAACCTGCCCGACACTTTCGCCGGTAATTAAAGCAAGGGCTTCTTCTTTTTTAGCGATTTCCTGTGCAATCAGCATCATCAGCCGGCGCATCAGGATAGTAAAATATTCTTCCGGGCAGCGTCTTCTGAGTTCTTCCTGAATTTTGGTGAACGGTACACAATAAAAGTGAATATCGCCGCAGTAAGCCGCCATTTTCTGACAAAGCTGCTCTACTTTCAGCAATGCACGGTCAGAAGTATAAGGCGGGCTGACAAAGTGAACTGCTGAAATATGCACACCCCGTTTTGCCATCATATATCCGGCAACAGGGCTGTCAATTCCGCCGGAAAGCAATAGCAGAGCCTTTCCGCTGCTGCCGACCGGCAAACCGCCTGCGCCTTTGATTCTTCCGGCATGAACATAGGCATTTGTATCACGGATTTCCACAATGACAGTGACTTCCGGATTGTGAACATCTACAGAAATTTCCGGAAAGGCTTCGCAGACAGCTCCGCCGAGTTCCATACAGATTTCCGGGGATTTCATAGGAAATTTTTTGTCAGCACGTTTTGCCTCGACTTTGAAACTTTTTGCATCTTCGAGCGTTTCTTTCAGATATTCCAGTGTTTTTTCCTGAATATCAGCAAAATCTTTTTCACAGACACATGCCCGGCAGATTGCTGCAATGCCGAATACTTTTTTCAGAATTTCAATCACTTCATCAAGGTCAGTTGTTTCATCTTCGGCTTGAATATAAATAGTAGACTGCGCTGAACTGTATTTGAAATTTCCGAGTGGTTTCAGCCGGAATTTGATATTTTTAAATAAAATATCCTCAAAGCTGTATTTATTCTGCCCTTTCAGAGCCATTTCCCCATATTTGACGAGAATTACTTCTTTCATAGAAATTTGTCCTTTCGATTATTTTTTGATTTTTAACTCTGCCATTGCAATATGATGCAGAATTTTGAATTGTTCCGGTACGGTCTGATGTAATAATGTAAGATGTTCCTGTTCCCACTGTGCGAGTTTTTCGCCGGAAAGAGAAGCACCGACTCCCCGGCAGGCTTTCATTCTGCCGTGCCATGTTTCACGGGTAAAAGGAATTTGTACTGCAAATTCTTCCTGTGAGACAAGTGCAGCATATTGCAGAACGTTTTCGGACAGAGAAACAGGATGTCGCCTCTCCCCTGCTCCGCTCCAGTCCGGATTGTATTTTAATACCAGATTTTCGCTTGCCTGTGCAATTTTGTCCTCAAACGGCAGCCACATCATCTGCAAAATCAGAATTCTGCCTTCCGGTTTTAGAATTTTTTTCAGGACAGGCATCAGCACTTCCGGCTGAAAATACCAGAAACACTGACATGCTGTGACAGCATCAAAACTATTTTCCGGAAAATCTGTTTTTTCTGCGGGAACTGCATGAAAACTGATTTTCATGTTCTGCTGTTCTGCCAATAATTCTGCCTGTGCAATCTGATTTTCTGAAATATCAATACCTGTCCAGTCCGCACCGAAACGATACATATTTCTTGGAAGAACACCTGTTCCCGTTCCCAAATCCAGAATTTTCTGACCGGGAACACCAATATTTTTTTCCAGAATTTTCTGATAAAAAATTTCCGGATAAATATCCCGGAATTTCGCATAGTCCTGAGAAGTTCTGCCCCAGTCAAATGCATTTCCGTTATCAATTTTTTCTATCTGCATGACTTTCCTCCTGATTACTTTTTATGAATCAGATTTTTCTGTCCTTCAGCAACTGCCTGAACCAGTGTATCTAATTCCTGTACAGTAGTTTCTTCCGAAAAGCTGACACGAACCGCACAGTCAGCAAGGCTGTCCGGCACTCTGTAAGCTGACAATACACCGCTTTTTGCACCTTTGGAACATGCCGAACCGCTGGAAACATAAATTTCTTTCTGTTCCAGATAATGCAGCATAATTTCGGAGCGAATGCCTTTGACAGAAAAATTCACGATATACGGCGAACTGTAATTTTTATCTGTATCGCTGTTGAGAACCACTTCCGGCATATCAGATAATAATTTCAGCAGATAGTCTTTTTTTGCCTGTGTCTGTTCCAGACGTTCCGGAATGCTGTTCTGCATGAGCCGGACAGCTTCCCCGAATGCGGCAATCAGCGGAACAGCTTCTGTTCCCGGACGAATTGCATTTTCCTGTTTTCCGCCAGTCAGCAGAGGTGTCAGCCGGATGCCTTTCCGGATATACAATGCACCTGTTCCCTTGATTCCGTGAATCTTATGTGAACTGAGCGAAATCAAATCGGCATTCAGTTCTTTGATTCTGACCGGAATTTTCATATACGCCTGTACCGCATCACAATGCAGAATGATTTCCGGAAATTTTTTCCTGATTCTGCGAAATACTTCCGGTACTGGCAAAAGTCTTCCGGTTTCATTTTCGGCAAGCATCATACTGATAAGACAGGTGTTCTCGTCAGCGGCTCTGATAAAATCTTCTGCCTGAAATCTGCCGTGTTCATCTGGCAGAATCCGGATAATTTCAAAGCCTTGCTGTTCAAGTGCATTCAGTGTACTTCTTACAGAAGCGTGTTCCACCGCAGATGTGATAATTTTCTTTTTCTTTCTTTTGCCGTAAACAGCCGCTGCGCCTCGCAGTGCCAGATTACTGCTTTCTGTTGCGCCGGAGGTGAACAGAATATTTTCCGGCTCTGTGCCGAGTGAATCAGCAATCATTTTCCGTGCTTCTCTGATATATAATTCAGCCTCCAGCCCAAGCTTATGTAAAGAAGACGGATTTCCGAAATGTTCGGTCAGGCACTCCCCTGCTTTCCGGATAACAGATTCTGCTGGTCTGGTAGTTGCGGCATTATCCAGATAAATCATTTTGTATCTCTTCCTTTCTGATAGCGTAATCTATATTATAACATATTTCAAAGCATTTTACCAGTGTTTTTGAGAAAAAAATATTTTTTTCAAAAATTTTAAAAAAATTTAAAAAAACACTTGACAAATCTGAACTCTTGTGTTATAATATATTACGTTGAGTGCGGAAGCGCATAAAAAATAAAAATGCGGATATGGCGGAATTGGC
>DJXC01000046.1 GCA_002449575.1 Ruminococcus sp. UBA7014 | reverse complement strand
TCCAGACCCATCTTATCAGCCGGAATTTCGTCTGCATTTACGGTTTCTACAGCAATTTCAGCATCAATCGGATTCGGGAATTCTGCAGCAACAGCAGTATCTACCGGGAGCAGAATCTTCTTGCCGAGTTCTTCTGCCTTTGCGAGCATCTGCTTGCAGTAGTCAAGCTTTTCATCGTCAACCAGAGACTTGCCGATATTGCCGCCCTGTGCTTTAATGAAAGTATAAGCCATACCGCCGCCAATAATCAGAGTATCGCACTTTTCAAGCAGATTGGAGATAACATTCAGCTTGTCAGCAACCTTTGCACCGCCGAGGATAGCAACAAACGGGCGAACCGGGTCTTCTACAGCGTTGCCGAGATACTGAATTTCCTTCTGCATCAGATAGCCGACAGCAGTCTTTTCCACAAATTTGGTCACACCTGCTGTGGAAGCGTGCGCACGGTGTGCAGAACCAAATGCATCCATTACAAAAATCTGATTATCTACCAGAGCAGCGAGTTCCTTGGAGAAATCTTCACCGTTTTTAGTTTCTTCTGCACCACGGAATCTGGTGTTTTCGAGTACTACAATTTCGCCGTCATGCATTTCAGCAACAGCTTTCTTTGCATTTTCACCGACTACAGTATTATCTTTTGCAAAAGTAACTTTTGCAGAAACCAGTTCAGCCAGCCTTGCAGCAGCCGGAGCTAAGGAGAACTTGTCTTCCGGACCGTTCTTCGGCTTGCCCAGATGAGAGCAGAGAACAACCTTTGCACCGTTTTCTGTCAGCTTGTTGATGGTGGGCAGAGCTGCCTGAATTCTGTTATCGTCAGTGATAACGCCGTCCTTCAGCGGAACGTTGAAATCCACTCTGACGAGTACTTTTTTGCCCTTGACTTCAAGGTCTTCTACTGTTACTTTGTTTAAACCTGCCATAATCTATGACATCCTTTCACATAAATTTGCCGTTTTTTCACGGCGTTATTTTTATTATACACTATTCCGGAAAATTTTGCAATAGGAATTTGTAAATTTTTTATGATTTTATCCTGTTCTTAATTTTCAAAAAAGAATGTTTCTGCCATTGCACCAAGACCGTACTGCCGAAGAAGTGACTGTAAACCGTTTTTTATTTCTTCAGTACTGAACTGATGTTCTGTCAGAAAGTCTTCATCCAGTTCGCTCAGACGGGAATAGAACGTCAGACCAATCAAAAGATTTTCGAGTGTGTTCTGTGCAAGGAGTCCGGAAAGTTCTTCTTCTGCAAGACGAATATTTCCGGAAAGAGATGTTTCTATCAGATTTTCAGCAGTCTGCCGTGTTTCCGGATTTTCAATCATATAGGGAGAAATTTCTTCTGTTTCGATATGAAATATCAGTTTTACGGCTGCCCTGACCAAATCTCTGACCAGACGCATAAAATAATCCTGTTCAAACATAAAAAATACCGCCTTTCAATTTTGACTTATTATAGCATAATTTTTTATTACTGTCAAGAAATTTACAAAAGAACTTGACAAATTTTTCATAATGCATTATAATTAAGAAAAATAAATAAGGAGAGATTTTCATGAGTTTACCGAATGACCCTGCTATTTTATTAAGTTTTTTAAATACGCAGCTTCGTGATTTTTATCCTTCTTTGGAAGAATTCTGCAAATCCAATGACTGTGATATGCAGGAAATTATGAAGAAACTCGCCGGAATCGGCTATGCTTATGACGAAAAGCAGAACCGTTTCCGTTAAGCCGGCATATACTGTCAGTAACCGGAAATCAAATTTTTTATTTTTCCGCTTTTTGATGACAGCAGCATTTGTCTTTTATCTTGTCAGTGTACTGTATCTGGTGCTGGGAGAACGATTGTTCCACGGAAATGCTTCATGGTTTCATCATAGTGTTCAAACCAAAATGCCTTATTGGAAACAAGTAAAACAACATGTGCAGTTAATCCCGTTTAAGACAATTTTTCGCTATGCAGGCAGACTGAAAAAAGCAAATCCGCTCAGGTTGCTTGCATTTGTGAATCTTGCAGGAAATTTAGCATTGTTTTTTCCAATGGGAATTTTTCTGCCATACTTCCGGAAAAAACAGAAAAATTTTATCAGATTTTCAGTTTCTGTCATTCTGATGATTGTCTGTGTGGAAGTGACTCAGGTACTGACACTTCTCGGAGCTTGCGATATAGACGACCTGATTCTGAATTATGCCGGTGCTGTGTGCGGATTTGTCTGCTTTCAGATACTGGATTTGATAAGGAGAAAAATTTATGCAGGAAGAAATACAGGATACTAAAATCAAGATTGTCTGCCGGCTGACGGAAAATCTGCAATATCAGCAGGAAGTTTTTCTGGATAATCAGCTCTGTACCAGCCGTCCGGATTCTGTCAGGGCTGCGGAACTTTTTCTGAATGCCTTTACTCCGGAAGCAGAACTCCATCATGCAGAAGAAGAACTTGACAGCCGGAATGTTGTGCTTGTATTCCGGACAACAGAAGCACAGATGCAGGGATTTTGTCAGATTCCGGGAATTTATGATATGATTCAAAAACAAACACAATAAATCATAATTATTTTACTTAATTCAGGAGGTTTTTTATGGATACGAACGAAATTAAATCCAGACTGCTGCAATTCGGCACAGAAATGAAAGATACTGCCGGAAAACTGACTAAAAATGCTGTGGACAGTTCCCGCAAAGTCAGTGAACGATTCCAGATACAGGGCAGAATCCGCAAGGCAGAAGCAAAACTTGATGAAATTTATTGCACAATAGGCAAAAAATACGAAGAACTCTACGGGAATAAAAATGACCCCGATTTCGTACAGTATATGGCAGAAATTGCAGATGCCAGAGCGCAGATTGCTTCTGCCCGTGCAGAACTCAGTTCACTCGACAGTGCGGCTGTTTGCGGAAAGTGCGGAAAATTTGTGACCGAAAATCAAAACTTCTGTCCTTACTGCGGTACAAAAATTATCAGAAAACCTGCTGTGGAAGCAGAAGTAATTTCTTCTGAAACAGACGAATATGATAATTTCTGAAATGCAGACAGATAACAAAAGCCTGCCGGAACAAGGCAGGCTTTTTAATATTCTGAAAAAATGTAGTGGTCAAACAGAAGCTGTCTTTTGTTTCAGGTTTTGTGTTCTGTTTGCGTTTCCAGTGGGTTCTTTTCTTTTTTTCTGAAAATATATTTTCGGAATACATACAAAAGAATGCCCGCTGCACTTATTAGGCTCAGAATCATTCCTGGAAACAGTCCTTTGACATGATAGCGGAATATAATTTCATGCTGACCGGACGGAACAGCACAGCAAAGCATAATTCCTGCGGCTGTCTGTGGCGGAATTTTTTGACCGTCACAAAATACTTCCCAGCCGCCATCCTGCGGAATGCTTGCGAAAATAAGACTGGGTTCATCAAGCGAAATTGTTCCGGTAATTTTTGTATTCTGGAATTCCGTTACCTGCAACTGATGGGCAGAAAGTTTCTGGTAAGCATAATCCCATGCTTCTTCATCCAGACGATAAAGTTCCAGACCAAAGCAGCCAAGACCAACATTTTCAATTTCCACGTCAAGCAGAATAGTATCTCCGGCTTTAAAATCACCAAGATATGCAAATCTTCCGTCTCCGGGGTGAATTGTTCTTTCCCGGTCGCCGTACTGTATATGCATACTTCCCGCACGATAATTATGTTCCATGAAATAAAAACCGTCTGTTTCTATCTGATAACGATAATGAAACCGGGAGGGTTCTCCTGTATCATTGATGAAAAAATTTTGATTCCAGTCTTCATTTTCCTGAAAATAGACGTTTTCAAATGTGAATTCCTGACAATCAATCCTTCTGTAAGGATTGATTTCTTCGCCGCACATGCTGTTGACAAGTGCATTCTGGTTGGTAATGCCACGAATCTGGTCTGTCATCTGGTAAGAAAGAATTTCTTTTGAAACCGGGTAGGCAAGCGAAAGTGTCCGGGGATTTTCATAGAAATTGCCTTCTTCGCCTTCTTCCAGCATGGTCATGCCCGGAACAACATTATTCAGAGAACGGTCAAAATCCATAAAATACCGAATGCCGAACAAACTGTTCTGCACCGGAGACCCCAGCGAATACACAGTACTGACTTTGTCAGCATAAACACGGTTTCCCATAAATTGCAGAAACTGGAAGACTTTTCCGTTCATGGTGGAGGAATAATAACGCATTCCGTGATAATCTCCCAGCATGGAATTATTAAATGTGTATCCGTTGTTGGCATCCACACGGTAAAAATCAGAATTGCCGGATTTCCATTTTTGTCCATAACGGATAGATTTTTCCATCGCATTAGTATAGCTTTCTTCCATAGAAGTTGCCAGTCCCTGCATTCCTTCGTATTGTGATGAAGTAATAAAACTTTTGCCAGAGTCGGTTACCATCACAATCGCTGTCAGAACAGATAAGCCATACAGCAGTGCATTTTTGTTAAAAATATATTTTCTGAAAAATCCGTCTTTTTTCTCGTCTTTCATAAAACGAACAACCAGACTTCCAGCAAGCAGAGCCACTGAAACAATCAGCAGTTCTTTCCATGCCGAAGACGGCAGTTTATCATAAGCCTCTGTTGTTCCGACTCCGGCAACAGTGACATAAAATATTGCTGCGCCGGCTGTACAACTGCGGAATACTTCCGAAAATGTCATGTTCTGTGCTTCCAGAAGTCCACGGCATGTCAGCAGAACAGCATACAGAGAGAGCAGAAATGACCATCTTCCGGGAAGCTGATTCGGAAAATGCAGTCCGTGCCAGAAATAATTCAGGAAATTGCAGTTCAGCGAAGCCAGAAGAAAACAGAAAACTGCACCGTCTGCGATTCTTTCTGTCAGGCGAATATGCTTGTTTGCAAAGTAAAGCGGAATTCCCAGAAAGATAATCAGCCCTGTGAACAGATTTGCTCCTTTGTATTCCTGAAATAACTGCTGATTCGGCAGAAAATCCTGAAGTACAGAAGTGATATTGCCATACCATTCCCATTTTTCCGGTGCTGGATTTTCCGCTGCCAGTGTATTGGAAATTGCATAGCCGACTGGAATCACTGTCAGGGCAGACAGCGCACCGGCAGCAATAGAAAAGATGCTGAATCGCAAAATAGAAAGCCCAAATGCTTTTCCGCCGGAAATATACGGCTTGAGTTTACTGAACTGTATCAGCCGGATACTGCTGGAAATAAAATACAGTACACTGAAAATGCACATGGCAAAGCCAATATAAAAACTGGAAACAATCGAAAGTGCCAGAATCAGCGTATAGAAAACCGGCTTTTTCTCATGTACCAGACGTTCAATGCCAATCAGCATCAGCGGTGCATAAATCAAACAGTCTGTCCACATAAACTGAGACAGATATGCCAGCATATAAGAACATACAGAATAACAGACTGCTCCGGCAATCAGTACAGGAGATTTCTTTTTCGTCCTGTAGTGCAGAAACCCTAAACAGGTCATGGAACTGAATACCATCTTGAGCAAACAGAAAATATCCAGTGCCTTGACCAGAGATTTCACCGGAAGCAGTTTGAACAACAAAAGAAAAATACTGTTGCAGTAATAGGCACTCTGTGCCCAGTTATTAAAGCCAAAAGCACCGTTCCATGAATAGAAAAAATCTGAAAATTTTTCCGTCAGTTTGTTATTGACATACATCGGGAAATATTGCCCCCATAAATCCAGACACAGGACAGACCTTTCCCCATAAGGTGCAATTTCCTTGACACGGAACATCATAATTCCAATCATTGCAGAAATTGCTGCTGTAATCAGATAGGGTACACAAAGAATAAAAACAGAAACAAAATCAAATTTTTTCTGCTTTTCTCCGGAAACTGCTGTTTTCATACTGTCTGCTCCTTTGCATGAGAAATACCGAAAAATCGTTCTGTATTCTGCTTTGCACAGCGGATAAGTTCTTCTTCCGGAACATGCATATATTCCGCAAGTGTCCGGGCAACATACTGAATGTTCTGCGGGAAATTAATCCTGCCGATACCAGAGACATTTCTAGGAATCAGATAAGGTGAATCCGTTTCCAGCATGACTCTGTCAAGAGGCAGAATGCCAACGGCTTCTCTTAGGTTTCCGGCACGGCGTTCATCACAAATCCAGCCGGTAATGCCGATATGAAAGCCCATTTCCAGATAAGATTCCAGTGTTTTTTTATCTCCTGTAAAGCAGTGAACAACGGCATTTTGACAAATTTTCGGATGCTGCCGGAAGATACTGATAAAGTCCTTGGTGGCATCTCGTTCATGCAGAAACAGCGGCTTTTCCATGCGTTCTGCAAGGTCAATATGTTTTTCCAGACAGCGTATCTGATTTTCTCTTGAAGAAAACATTCTGTCAAAGTCCAGACCACATTCGCCAACAGCAAGAATTTTGTAATTTTCAGCAAGAATTTCTTCCATGCGTTCAAAATCTTCTTTCCGGGCATCATTGGCATTATGCGGATGAATGCCGACAGTCCCCCATGCATCATGAGTCTGCACAAAATGGTAAATCTTTTCATTGTCACGCATTTCCGAGCCGGTCAGAATACAGGCAACGCCTGCATCAGCGGCATCTGCAAGCACTTTCTCCGGCTTGCAGAACTGACGACAGAACAAATTTACACCAATGTCATAATATTTCATAATTTTAAAAATCCTTTCACCTCAGATATTTTTTACTCTCCTATTTTAGCATAAATTCTGTATTCTGTCAAGCTGTATAAAGATAAGCTTCTGCCTGCTTCTGATATTTTATATCAACCAGTGCATCAATGACAGTACCTTCGGGAGTATATTCTTCGGAGAATAATTTTCCGTCTTCACGGATAATCTGTAGAAAACTGCCGTCTGTATAAGGAATGCAAAGTTTCATTCTCTTTGCGGTCTGCGGCAGATGGTGAACAATAGCGTTCATCAGTTCCGGAATGCCGCTGCCATGCTTTGCACTGAGCCAGACAGTATCAAAATCACTTTTCTGCGGAATGTCCTGTACTAAGTCTGATTTGTTCAGCACATGAATCTGTGGTATTTCTTCACAGCCGAGTTCTTTCAGGAGTGACTGTGTCATCTGCATTCTGTCCTGAATATCTGGTTCAGAAGCATCAAGTACATGCAGAATCAGGTCAGCCTGTGCTGTTTCTTCGAGTGTAGAGCGGAATGCCTCTACAAGGTGGTGCGGCAGACGGCGGAGAAAGCCGACAGTATCAGAAAGAATCACTGTTCTGCCGTCAGGAAGTGCCAGACCTCTGGCAGTCACATCAAGAGTTGCAAAAAGTTTGTCTTCTTCAAGCACACCAGCATTGGTCAAAGCATTGAACAGTGTGGATTTTCCGGCGTTGGTATAGCCGACAACGGCAACAGTCAACATGCCGTCTTTTTTACGGCGTTTTGTCATGAACTGCCGATGCTTTTCCATTTCTTTCAGTTCTTTTTCGAGAGAAGCAATCCGGCTGCGAATATGCCGTTTATCAGTTTCGAGTTTGGTTTCGCCCGGTCCTCTTGTGCCGATACCACCGCCAAGCCGGGAAAGTGCTTTTCCCATTCCGGTGAGTCTTGTCAGCCGGTATTGATACTGTGCAAGAGAAACCTGAATTTTTCCTTCGGCAGTGCGGGCTCGTCCGGCGAAAATATCCAGAATCAGCATTGTCCGGTCAATGACTTTGCAGTCAGTCATATCTGAAATATTACGCATCTGCATTCCGGTCAGTTCGGTATCAAAAATCAGCATATCTGCTTCTGTATTCTGAACAGCCTCGGCAATTTCTTCGAGTTTTCCCGCACCGATACAGGTAGCAGCTTCCGGAGCAGGTCTGGACTGCATACAGGTCATGACAGTTTCACAGCCGGCAGTTGCAGCGAGTTCTTCAAGTTCTTTCATGGAGATACCGGCATCATATTCGCCGGTATCGATTCCCACAAGGATAGTTTTTGGCTTCTGGATTTCCTGTTGAATTTCATGCATAGAAACAGTTCTCACTTTCTTTGTTTTTATGTTTTGCGTGACGGCTGTAAGCTTTCCGGGACGTTTCCACCTGTGTAGCAGGGCGGACAAGCCCCCAGTCTGCACGTTTTTTCTGGTTGAGTGCTTTCTTTGCCTTTTTACTTAATTTTTCGTAAGGCACAAATTTTTCTGTTTTCATAAAATAATCCCCTTTCATGATAAAAATTATAAATTTACAGATTCACCATCCTGAGAAATTATGACTGCCGGGAAAATGTTCTGCAAATCTTCCAGCCAGATTTCCGGAGTAGCTTCTGCCGGGCTGTAATGTGTCAGCCAGAGAGCAGAAACATTCGCCTGAGATGCCAGACGGCAGGCATCCTGCATCAGCATATGTCCTTTCTGGTTCATACTTTCTTTTTTTTCAGTATCGCCGTACATGCCCTCACAGATAAATAAATCGGAATTTTTTGCAAAATCAATGATTTCCGGAATCGGACGGGTATCAGTCGTATAGGTGATTTTTACAGATTTTCTGGAATCGCCTGTCACTTGTTCCGGGCTGACAGTTCTGCCGTCAGGAAGCGTGACAGATTCACCGCTATGGAGCTGTTTCCAGAATTTCACCGGAATATTCAGTGCTTTTGCAGCATCCGGCAGAAAGACAGGCTTTTTCCGTAGTGTCAGGGAATAGCCCATACAGGGAACTTTATGGTCAACTGGCAGAGCAGAAATTTCCAGCATGGGGTCAATCTGACTGGCAGTCCATGAAAACGGCTTCGGAGCGAGACTGTGCAGAATGACTGGAAACGGCAGACAGTCACAGACGGATAACAGATTTTTTATCACACGTTCCCAGCCTTCCGGATAGTAAATTTCCAAAGGTTCTGTACGGGAACAGTTGCCAAGTGATAACAGCAGACCGGGCAGCCCGGTAACATGGTCGGCATGTCCGTGTGTGATGAGAATCATTTCAATCCGGCTGAGTTTGCGTTCATGCTGGGCAAAGGCGACTTGTGTGCCTTCGCCGCAGTCGATAAGAACGGCTTTTCCGTTATATTCAACAAATAAACTGGTCAGGAATCTGTTTTTCAGGGGAAGCATTCCCCCTGTACCAAGCAGGCAGATTTCCGGCATAAATATCACTTCTTTCTGTATAGATTATTTTTTCTTCTCCCATGGTTTTTCTTCGCTGCCGGCTTTGAAGTTATAAATCGGCTTGATAATGTTGATAATTTCGGCAGTAGGTTCAAGATTGTCAATAATTTCCTGCATGGGTTTGTAAGCCATGGGGCATTCGTCAAGCGTATCCATGCTGACGGAAGTAGTATAGATACCTTGCATCTGTTTACGGTATTCGGCAATGGAGCAGGTTTCTTTTGCCTGACTTCTGGACATGAGTCTTCCTGCGCCATGCGGTGCAGAAGAATTCCAGTCCGCATTGCCTTTTCCACGACAAATCAGGCTGCCGTCACGCATATTCATGGGGATAATCAGAATTTCGCCTTCCTGTGCCGAAACAGAGCCTTTCCGGAGAATCATATTATCTATATCAATATAATTATGAATGGTTGTGAACTGGTCTTTGACATGCCAGTGCATCCCTTTGATGATAACATCTGTCATAGCCTGACGGTTCAGGACGGCGAAATGCTGTGCAATCCGCATATCATGCAGATATTGTTCAAAGAGTTCGCCCTCACAGTAAGCCAGATGTTTCGGCACACTGGTGAATTTTGTATTTTTCATTTTCTTGATGGTGGCTTCCAGTTCTTTTTGTCTGCCCTGTGCCTTATATTCGGCGATAAGTTTCTGAATTGTGCCGTCATCCGAGCCGTTCAGCCGCCGATAGGCTTCTTCCTGATAATACCGGGCGACTTCTACGCCAAGATGCCGTGAGCCAGAGTGAATGACAAGATAAATATTGCCGTCATCATCTTTATCAACTTCGATAAAATGATTTCCACCGCCAAGTGAACCAATGCTTAACAGCGCATGTGCAGCGTGAATGTGCTTATAGCAGTATAATTCTGTCAGGTCAATATCATCTGCATATCGGTGAAGTTTTTGACGGGAAGCAAATCCGGAAGGAATTTCCGAACGGATAAGTTTGTCAAGTTTCTGGGGTTCAATATGCTTTTCTTTGATGACGGTTGTTTCCATGCCGCACCCGACATCTACCCCGACAAGATTCGGAACAATTTTATCAGTGATAGTCATAGTTGTGCCGATGGTGCAGCCTGCGCCGGCATGAACGTCCGGCATGATGCGGATTTGTGCGTTTTCTGCAAGCGGCTGATTGCATAATTCCAGAATCTGTGAGACAGAAGCTTCATCAGCAGAATCTGTAAAAACTTTTGCTTTGCCGTATTTGCCTTGAATTTCAAACATGATAAATTCAGCTCCTTTTGATGTGACTGCCGGAACAGCAGCACTCCGGGCATGAAAAAAAACACCTCTGCAACTATTTACAGAGGTGTTTGCCATACACTATTGCAGACGTACAGGGTTATTCCTGTACACCTGTTTCCGGAACGCTGCGGTTCACGGCTGTTTCTGTAAATAAAATTCTGTTCTGTTGTAAATAATGAGATTGAAATTTTGTTTTGAACATACCGTTCACCGCCTTTCTTAAAAATTTGATATTCATTATAGCATAGAAAACAGGATTTGTCAAGTATTTTTTGAAATTGTTTTTAAAAATTTTTGTTTTATGCCGTCAGGTCAGTGACCAGACCGACAATATATTTCATAATAAGCAAAGAATCGGAAGAATCCGGCTTTTCGTTGCCGTTAATGTCAGCAGCTTTGAGCTGGGTATCAGAGAGAGTTTCTTTGCTGAGAATTGCCCTGTTAATGGTAATGACATCAAGAATATCAATTTTGCCGCTTTCATCAGCATCACCGGGAATAAAAGTTTCTTCTTCCGGAATGAAAGTATCACCGATAATATGAAATGTTGCATAAAAATCATTGCCGCAGTCATAGACATAAGAGATTTCTGTGCTTGTAGGAATAATTCTGCCGTTGCGTATTTCGCCGCCGGTAATTTTCAGGATTTTGGAAACATCAATCGGCTGGCGTGCGATATAATCGCTGGTGAGTTCTTCTGTGTGTATGCCGCAGTCTGTACAGGTGACAGTTTTCAGATTGGAATTCTGGCTGAGGTCAAGGGCAACAGCAGAAACATTTGTCAGAGTAAGGGTTTCCAGATTTGTGAGATATTTTATGCCGCTCAGGTTATATCCGAGACTTCCTTTATATGGGCTAGACCATTGTTTCCATTCAAATGTTGTCAGGTCATTGATTTCATCATCAGAAAGAATTTTATTCTTGTCTTTATCAAATTTGATATTTCCAAGAGCGGTTCTGAAGTTGTTTTCTGTAAAATGAAGGCCGTCCAGCAGGACTCCCTTCTTGCTGAAAGCTTTGATATAGAATACACCAGGTGTATTTCCGGACATCAGCGGAGTCCAGTCGCTTCTTATCAAAGTAGAAGTGTTATATTTTCCACAATAGGAAACTCCTGGAAGATTTTCATCTGTATCATAGTAGAAAAGAGCACTGTCAGTTGTTTTCGTCAGGATTTCAACTGAAAATGTTTCATCTTTTTTTACTTCGACAGGAGTGCTTAAAGTAATTGTATGATAGCCACGGGAGACATCTCCGACAATGTGGCCAGCACCTGATGTCCATTTGCCATTTATGGGATTTCCACCTGAAACATCTGTATTATTGTAAAGATAGACGGTCACACCGGTTAAGTCACGGTCTGTAAAAAAGGAAACAGCATAGATATTATCGTCTTCTTCAGCAGTAAAAATATTAGCAATGGCTGTGCCGTAGTTTTCATCTGTATTGCCTGACGTTCCAACAACAGAATTAGTGTACTGATAAATTTTGTCATGCTTGGAAGCTATTTCCATCTGGAACGATGCCGCATAACTCATAGCCGAATAGTAAGAAAGATAAAAATAGCCTTCATTTCCCCAGCCTGTACCATAGCTGTTCTTGACAATCCATGCGCCGTCTCCGGGCGGTGCAGTAGGGAAGTTGGAAGCAGAATAATTATCATCCCAGCCGACAATTGTTACGGCATGGGTTGCCGAGGCAGAACTGCTGCTTGGATAATAATAACAACTGTTATCCGCAGAATAATAAGTATGATTGCCGTCTTCATTATGAAATGCCGTAAATAGTGCGCCGTTCTTCTGAATGCAGGTTTTCATGTTGTCTCTGCCTGTAGTTGTTGCTGGAGTAAAGATTTCCATATTCTGGAGAAGCGCATAAGAATGATATCGTTCAGATTCTGCAATACTTGCTTTCTCTGCAACAGCAGGCTGATTTCCTTCCAGTTCTACGCCGACACCGCTTGCAAGTGCAGCAAGTGCCTCCAGAATAGCCGCTTTTTTCATATACCCATCTGTTCCCAGATTTGTGCCTTTATGATAAAGCGGGTCTTCCGGGTCTTCACTGTACTGACAGTGACCGAACCAGACAAGATGGGATTCAGATAAATCTAATTCTCCTGTCAGATGATTATCTGTCATAATCTGTTTGGCAAGACCAGTTTTCAGCATATTGGATTCTGCTGAGGAAAGTGCAGCATGAGCCCAGCAGGTTTCTGTCTGTCCCTGATTCTTGACAGAAGTTACCTGACCATATTCCCGTAAGTCATAGGAAGCCGGAAGTTCAGAAGCTTGTGCAGTATAAGTTCCCGGAATATCCGGCACAATTGTGACAGTAAAATCCTTTATGGGA
The DNA here is from genome assembly GCA_002449575.1 of Ruminococcus sp. UBA7014. GTDB lineage: Bacteria > Bacillota > Clostridia > Oscillospirales > Ruminococcaceae > UBA3855. Next base: position 14,181 of record DJXC01000046.1, on the reverse strand, counting down.
GATTCTTCTGTTTCAGATGCACTATTGTTCGGAACGTCTTCCGCAAAAGCCGGAAGTGCTGACGAACAAAGTGCAACAGCTGCCAGAAATGCTGCTGTTCTGATAAGATTTTTCTTTTTCAAAATACATCTTTCCTTTCTGGTGCTATCTGAAAAAAATGTAGTATATTGCAACTGCATTCTTCAGAACAGGATTTAATTTTTAATACTATGCATCGGTGCAGGAATTCTGCCGCCACGGGAAATAAATTTTGAGGCGGATTTCTGATTGACAGGCATTACAGGTCCAGAACCAAGCAGCCCGCCAAATTCCAGCATATCGCCTTCCTTTTTGCCGATTGCCGGAATCAGCCTTACAGCAGTAGTTTTGTTGTTTACCATGCCAATCGCCGCCTCATCAGCAATAATAGCAGAAATTGTATCTGCCGGAATGTCACCGGGTACGACAATCATATCCAGACCCACAGAGCAGACGGCTGTCATGGCTTCGAGTTTTTCAATGCAGAGTGTACCATTGACAGCAGCATCAATCATACCAGCATCTTCGGAGACCGGAATAAATGCACCGGACAGTCCGCCGACATTGGAAGATGCCATAACACCGCCTTTTTTGACGGCATCGTTCAGCAGGGCAAGTGCAGCGGTTGTGCCATGTGTACCGCAGCATTCCAGTCCCATTCCTTCCAGAATATGTGCCACACTGTCACCAATTGCCGGAGTTGGTGCAAGAGACAGGTCTACAATACCGAACGGCACGTTCAGCATTTGGGAAGCACGTGAGCCGACAAGCTGACCCATTCTGGTGATTTTGAATGCAGTTTTCTTGATAACGTCAGCAATTTCATCAATGCTGGCATCCGGATATTTTGCAATTGCTGCACGGACAACACCCGGACCGGATACACCAACATGAATTTCACAGTCCGGTTCACCGATTCCGTGAAATGCGCCTGCCATAAAGGGATTGTCTTCTACAGCATTGCAGAATACTACCAGTTTCGCCGCACCGATACACTGATTATCAGCAGTCAGTTCAGCAGTCTGGCGGACAATTTTTCCCATCAGAGCAGCCGCATCCATATTGATGCCGCTTCTGGTTGAACCAATGTTCACAGAAGAACATACATTGGAAGTTTCTGCAAGAGCTTCTGGAATGGAACGGATTAATTCCAAATCTCCGGCACTGAATCCCTTATGGACAAGTGCGGAATAGCCGCCGAGAAAGTTGACACCACAAGTATCTGCTGCTTTCTGGAGGATTTTTGCGAACTTCACAGGATTTTCCTTCGGACATGCCGCTGCAAGCAGTGCAATCGGTGTGACAGAGATTCGCTTGTTGACAATCGGGATTCCGTATTCTTTTTCAATCTGTTCTCCGGTTTTTACCAGATTCTGTGCTTTGGTTGTAATTTTGTCATAGACTTTGGCACATGCCTTGTCAATGTCCGGGTCGATACAGTCCAGCAGAGAAATTCCCATCGTAATTGTACGAATGTCAAGACACTGGTCCTGTATCATGCGGATGGTTTCCAAGATATTAAAAGTATTCAGCATGATTTCACCTCTGATAAAATTGCAAGATTATATTTCATGCATGGAATTGAAAATATCTTCATGCATACAGTGAATGTCGAGACATTCTGATTTCCCGAATTCTGCCATTTCGTCAGAAAGGGCGGCGAAATCAGAAGTGATATTGGAAATATCTGCCATCATAATCATGGCGAACATATCCTGCATGACACTCTGTGTGACTTCAATGATATTGGCATTGTGCGCTGCACAGATGCCGCTGACTTTGTGCAGGATACCAACGGTATCCTTGCCGATAACTGTAATAACTGCTCGCATAAAACTGCGCCTCCTTGTTTCAATCCACAGAGGAAAATGCTGTCTGTAACTTCCCCTGATTTATGTCATTTTCTTCTATCATATCATATTTTTCAAAACTTGTCAAGTAGGATTCTAATGTCAAAAGGAAATTCACTTTTTTGAAGCAAAGACAAAATTCACAAAAAATTTTCAAATGAAATATTGACTTTAGTAATATTGAATGTTACAATAGAATTAGTAAATTTTTTCAGAAAGGATGTATCTTTATGAAAAAGACAAAGCTTGCTGCCGGACTGCTTGCCTTTGTGATAGCATGTTTGCCAATGATAAACAGTGCTGTTTCTGCTTCTGCCGTCAATTTACATGATGAAGCTTTCATGACAGAAGAAGAAAAACAGATTAAAGAATATTGTGATATTATCATTAATTTGTCAAATAATGAACGCTGTGCGCTTGGACTTTCAGAACTGGCAACATTTCCGCTGCTGAACGAAGTGACTTGTCTGAGAGCCACGGAACTGGCACAGGTTTTTGACCATGTCCGTCCGGATGGTACAACTTGTTTTACGGCATTGAAAGATGCTAATATTTTTTATCGTGGCGGCGGTGAGAATATTGCTGCCGGTCGTCCAGAACCGTCTTCTGCAATGTCTCAATGGCTGAGTTCGCCGAAACATAAAGCAAATATTCTGACCTCCAACCGTACACATATAGGAATCGGATATTATTATCAGGAAGGTTCTACATTTGAATATTACTGGAGCATGTTTCTCATCAAAGCGGAAGATGGAAACGGACCTGTTGTTTTTGATGGACAATACATCCCGACACGTTCCTATGGAGATGCGGACGGTGACCATGATATTAATTCTGCTGATGCAAGATTTATTTTAAGATATGCTGCAAGCCGTGCAGCTGGTGTAAATTTTATTCCGCCAACTGGTTTTCTGGAAGCTGCTGATATTAATAAAGATGGCGATGTCAATGCATGGGATGCTGCATCTATTATGGAATATTCTGCTGCAAAAGGTGCAGGCACAGCAGGACAACTTTCGGACTATATCTGGCAGTAAGCCGGATTAGTATATAAAAATATTAAGGATAAAAGGAGTATTTTAAATTATGGACATTATGCAGTCATCATTAGAAAAGCACAAGGAATGGGGCGGAAAAATCGAAATCGTTTCCCGTACCAGAATTAATGACAGAGATTCGCTTTCCCATGCGTATACCCCCGGTGTCGCACAGCCTTGTCTGGAAATTGAGAAAGACCCGTCTTTGTCTTATGTACTGACAAGAAGACATAATCTGGTTGCAGTCATTACGGACGGAACAGCGGTACTTGGACTTGGGGATATCGGACCTCTGGCGGCAATGCCTGTTATGGAAGGCAAATGTGCTTTGTTCAAGGAATTTGCGGATGTCGATGCATTTCCGCTTTGTGTGAATTCTAAAGATACCGACGAAATCGTCAATACTATTGCGAATATCGGCTTAAGTTTCGGCGGCATTAATCTGGAAGACATTGCTGCACCCAGATGCTTTGAAATCGAAGCAAAACTGAAAGAAAGACTAGATATTCCGGTATTCCATGACGACCAGCACGGCACAGCAATTGTTGTGGCAGCCGCTCTGGTCAATGCCTGCAAAGTGGCTGACAAGAAAATTCCGGAACTGGAAATTGTCATCAATGGGGCAGGTTCTGCCGGAATCGCAATTGCAAAACATTTGCTGGCTCTTGGTGTGGGAAATATTGTGATGGTAGATATCAGCGGCATTCTCGCTTCTGATGAAACTTATCAGAATCCGGCACACAATGAAATCGCTGCTTTGACAAACAAGCACGGAAAACATGGTACTTTGGCAGATGCCGTAAAAGGTGCGGATGTGTTTATCGGCGTTTCCAGACCGAAACTGCTGACTGCCGAAATGATTCAGTCTATGAATGAAAAGCCGATTGTATTTGCAATGGCAAATCCTGTTCCGGAAATTATGCCGGATGAAGCAAAGCAGGCAGGTGCTTATATTGTCGGCACTGGCAGAAGTGACTTCCCGAATCAGATTAATAATGTCGTGGCATTTCCGGGTGTATTCAAGGGCGCACTGGCTGTCCGTGCAAAGGATATCAATCAGGAAATGAAAGTTGCTGCTACAAAGGCAATTGCTAGCTGTGTCACGGAAGAAAAGCTGAATCCGGAATTTATTCTGCCGGATGCTTTTGACAGAAGTGTTGCGCTTGCTGTAGCAAAGGCTGTCGCACAGGCAGCAATTGATTCCGGTGTTGCCGGACTGGATGTCAATCCTCTGGCATAATAGGAGAAACTGAAATGTTTGTCATTTCACAATTATGGGTCAGACTGCTGGGAACGGGCTTGTTTCTGGCAGCACTGGTCTTTTTTGCCTGTCCGTTTGTAGTGGGAATTCATCATGCCGGATGTATTTTCGGAACAGTGATTTCAGTCATGGGAATCGTATTTTTCGCCATGAATCCGGTGATTTCCGGAGTCTTGCAGAAAATCTGGAAAAATGATTTCGGTCATGTTGTATTGTGTGTACTTGGCGGATTTCTTTGTCTGGGGACAGTTCTGGCACTTGTGCTAAGTATTTTCATGCTGTGCGCTGCATACAACAAGCCCAAAGAAGAAGCCACGGTGACAATACTCGGCTGTCAGGTAAAGAACGGCGCACCTAGTTTGATGCTGAAAAAAAGGCTGGATGCTGCACTGGTTTACCTGAATCAGCATGAAAATGTTCCGGTGATTGTCTGCGGCGGGCAGGGAAAAGATGAAGCCATCAGCGAAGCAGAATGCATGAGCGAATATCTTCTTTCCCATGGTATCGAAAAAAAACGAATTTATCAGGATGCCGTTTCTGTTTCTACACTCGAAAATTTGCAGAATGCAAAAGAAATTATTACAGCACAAGATTGGAATCCGGAAATCATTATTGTCACAGATGGTTATCATCAGTTCCGGGCGGCGAATATTGCACATAGTCTCGGACTGAAAACAACGGCAGTTTCTGCAAAGACATCATGGTATCTTGTGCCGTCCTATTGGGTAAGGGAATGGCTTGGAATTTGTTATCAGTTTGTGTTCGGATAATTCCGGACACAAGCTTTCAGCTATCAGTCAGCAGGTGCTTACTATGAAAATTTTATTTATTGCAGATGAAGAAAGCAAGTATTTATGGGATTTCTATGAAAAATCCAAACTGGAAAATCTGGATTTGATTATCTCCTGCGGAGATTTGCAGCCGGAATATCTGGAATTTCTTGTCACAATGTCTCATTGTCCTTTGCTGTATATTCATGGCAATCATGACACAAAATATCAGCAGACTCCACCGGAAGGCTGTATCTGTATTGACGATAGCCTGTTCACTTATCAGGGTGTGCGGATTCTGGGGCTTGGCGGCTCGATGAAATATAACAATCAGGAACTGCCGTTTCAGTGTACAGAAAAGCAGATGCAGAAGCGTATCCAGAAACGAAGTTTTGATTTATGGCGTTCTCATGGCTTTGATATTCTGGTAACACATTCTCCGGCAAAAGGTATTAATGATTTAGCAGATTTGCCGCATCAGGGCTTTGTCTGTTTCCGGAATCTGCTGGAAAAATACCATCCGGCACTGTTTGTACACGGACATGTACACCTGAATTATGGCGCACTTCCCCGACAAGACCAGTATCAGAATACAGTTGTTTTAAATGCCTATGAACGCTGTATTTATGATTTTCGTCAGAATAACTAAAAATAATCAGATTTTTCATGTAAAATTATTTGATAAAAATTTGTCAGAATCCATTGACAAAAAAATAACAATGTGGTAAAATAAAAACTGTAGAGAAAAGAAATCATACAGCAAAAACTACAGTTTGAAAAAAATATTTTCAGAATAGGAGAGATTCATACATGAGTAATGAAATGCTGGTTGACAGCGTAGAAACACTGGAAGCCAAGATTCAGAGCGTTCGTGCCGCACAGGAGAAATTTTCCACATATACACAGGAACAGGTGGATAAAATTTTCAAGGCTGCCGCACTCGCTGCCAATCATGCCCGTATTCCGCTTGCAAAAATGGCTGTTCAGGAAACTGGTATGGGCATCATGGAAGATAAAGTCATCAAGAATAACTATGCCGCTGAACACATTTATAACGCTTACAAGAATGTAAAAACCTGTGGTGTTATCGAAGAAGACAAGGCTTTCGGTGTGACAAAAGTCGCTGAACCGATTGGTCTGATTGCTGCTGTCATTCCGACAACCAATCCGACTTCCACTGCAATTTTCAAGTCCCTGCTGGCTCTGAAAACCAGAAACGGGATTATCTTCTCTCCGCATCCGAGAGCAAAGAAATGCACTATCGAAGCTGCAAGAATTGTTCTCGAAGCCGCTGTGAAAGCTGGCGCACCGGAAGGCATTATCGGCTGGATTGATGTGCCGTCCCTCGAACTGACAAATACTATCATGAAAGAAGCAGATATTATTCTGGCAACCGGTGGCCCTGGCATGGTAAAAGCAGCTTATTCCTCCGGTACTCCGGCTCTGGGCGTCGGTGCTGGTAATGCTTCTGCTGTGATTGACAATTCTGCTGATATTCTGAATGCTGTCAACTCTATCATGCATTCCAAGACTTTCGATAATGGTATGATTTGTGCAACAGAACAGACAATTATTGCGCATAAAGACGTTTATGATGCTGTCAAGAATGAGCTCATCAAGAGAGGGGCTTACTTCCTCAATGAAGATGAGAAAAATAAAATCAGAAGTACAATGCTCATCAATGGCGCATTGAATGCTAAGATTGTAGGTCAGAGACCTTATAAGATTGCAGAACTCGCCGGCTTCTCCATTCCGGAAGAAGTGAAAGTGATTGTCGGCGAAGCAGAAGATACCAGCGTGAATGAAGCATTTGCTCATGAAAAGCTGACGACTATCCTCGGCATGTACAAGGCAGAAAGCTTTGAAGATGCTATGGACAAGGCAGAACAGCTCCTGTTTAATGCCGGCGGTCTGGGTCATACTTCTTCTCTGTGGATTGACAACAACAGCGCAGAAGGCAGAGAAAAGCTGAATGTTTTTGCTGACAGAATGAAGACCTGCCGTATTCTGGTGAATACACCTTCTTCTCTGGGCGGTATCGGTGACCTGTATAACTTTAAGTTTGCGCCTTCTCTGACACTGGGCTGCGGTTCTTGGGGCGGCAACTCTGTATCGGAAAATGTTGGTGTCAAGCATCTGCTTAATATCAAGACGGTTGCGGAACGCCGTGAAAATATGCTCTGGTTCAGAACTCCGCAGAAGGTTTACTTCAAAAAAGGCTGTCTGCCCGTAGCTCTGGACGAACTCAAGAATGTTATGGGTAAAAAACGTGCTTTCCTCGTAACAGACGAATTTTTATATAAGAACGGCTTTACCAAGTGCATTACTGACAAGCTTGATGAAATGGGGATTGCTTATACTGTATTTGCAGACGTACAGCCTGACCCGACTTTGGAATCTGCTCAGAAGGGTGCAGAAGCAATGCGCAAGTTTGAACCGGACTGCATTATCGCACTGGGCGGCGGTTCTGCAATGGATGCTGGTAAAATCATGTGGGTGCTGTATGAACATCCGGAAGCTGACTTCCTTGATATGGCAATGAGATTTATTGACATCAGAAAGAGAGTTTATACTTTCCCGAAGATGGGCGAAAAGGCTTACTTTATTGCAATTCCGACTTCTTCCGGTACAGGTTCGGAAGTGACACCGTTTGCTGTTATCACAGACCAGACAACTGGTCAGAAATATCCACTGGCAGACTATGAACTGCTCCCGAATATGGCTATTGTAGATACTGACCTGATGATGAGCGCACCGAAGGGCTTGACGGCTGCTTCCGGTATTGATGCAATGACACATGCACTCGAAGCGTATGCTTCTGTCATGGCAACTGACTATACAGACGGTATCGCTATCAGGGCAATGCAGTTGATTTTTGAATATCTGCCGAGAGCTTACAAAGACGGTACTGATATTATCGCCCGTGAAAAAATGGCAACTGCTTCCACAATGGCTGGTATGGCATTTGCAAATGCATTTCTTGGTGTTTGCCACTCTATGGCGCATAAGTTGGGGGCATATCATCATCTGCCGCACGGTATCGCAAACGCTCTGTTAATTACAGATGTAATGCGTTTCAATGCTTCTGAAAAACCTGCCAAGATGGGTACTTTCTCACAGTATCAGTATCCGCACACCCTCGCCCGTTACTGCGAATGCGCCCGTGCCTGCGGTGTGACCGGTGAAAGCGATGAAGAAGTATTTGAAAAGTTTATCGCCAAACTGGAAGAACTGAAAGACACTATCGGCGTAAAGCATTCTATTAAAGAATATGGCGTTGACGAGAAAGATTTCTTTGACCGTCTTGACCAGATGTCAGAAGATGCCTTCGATGACCAGTGTACTGGCGCAAATCCGAGATATCCGCTGATTTCTGAAATTAAAGAAATCTATACTAAGAACTACTACGGCAAGGACGGCAAAAAAGACTGATAAAAACAGATTTTATGGCAGCCGGGGAAATTTCCCCGGTATGCCTTAGAATTGAGGTTAGAATATGGCAAATAAGTTTGAACTGTTCCGGATGCCGGAAAAGCTTTATTTCAAAAAAGGCTCTCTGCCGGTGGCACTCCGTGAACTCAAAGAAGTGTATCATATTAAGAACGTACTGCTTCTGGTTTCTGACCTGCGGTATCAGGAAAATGCAGTACAGCAGATAACTGACAGACTGCATGAAATGCAGATAGATTATACCGTTTCGGAACTGAATGCTGCTGTCATCTCTGCGCCGGAATGCGTGCTTGCTTACGGAGATTCTGTACTGGAAACTGCTGCAAAAATGGTAAATGCTCTGCCGGAAAAGCCGTATTATATCACAGTGCCGTCCCATCTGGGAACAGTGGCACATGTTTTCCCGTTACCGGACGGAAGGTTTCCGGATATGACAATTGTCGATACAGATATTATGCAGAAAAATCCAGAAGTCATCAAAATGTCTCTGACAAGAGCGTTGGATGCACTTGTCGCTGAAACTGCAACGGAATTTTCTGATGGTATGGCTGTCAGAGCTGTACAAATGCTTTTGAATATGCCGGACTGCTCTCCGGAACAGCTTGCAGAATCCGGCACGTTAGCAGGCTGTGCGTTTTGTAATGCTCATGCACAACAGAATCAGTGGTCAGGTCAGGAAACTGTCTGCGCCGAAAAGTTGGGAATGAAAACAGAATTATTTCTGGAAAAGCTGAAAGCAATTGCTTTTAATTTTTAATTTTTGAAAGGAGGAGTTTTTTCATGGAAATCCTTGAAAAACGTCCGAAAAAAGTCATCTATCGTGACGGCGATTATGCTGTCAAGAGCTTCGATGCCGACTATTCTATCTCTGATGTTCTGAACGAGGCTCTCAATCAGGCAAGAGTAGAAGAAACTGGTCTCCCGATTCCGAAACTGGCAGAAGTCCGCAAAAAAGACGGAAAATGGGAAATCGTGATGGAATACATCGAGGGCAAGACCATGAAACAGATGATTACAGAACATCCCGAAAAAGAAGAGGAAATTCTGAATCAGTTTGTTGACATTCAGCTGAAAATTCATCAGACAACTGCCCCGGCTACCCTGAATAAGCTGAAAGATAAGATGAACAGAAAGATTTCTGAAACGAATCTGGATGCTACTACACGTTATGAACTGCATGTCCGTCTTGACAGTATGCCGAAACATAATAAGGTTTGCCATGGTGATTTGGGTCTTGGTGATGTGATTATCACTAATGACGGAAATTATTATATCATCGACTGGGCGCACGCCACACAGGGCAACGCTTCTGCTGATGCTGCAAGAACTTTCCTGAAATTCAGCCTGACTTATGGTGCAGAACGTGCTGACAAGTATCTGAATATTTTCTGCAAAAAGAGCGATACTGCAAAACAGTATGTGCAGAGATGGCTGCCGATTGTGGCTGCTTCCCAGTCCGTCAAGGGTCATGAAGAAGAACGTGACTTGCTCCTGAAATGGGTTGACGTTGTGGAATATGAGTAATTTCTGAAATGATAAAAATCCTGCATGGAATGCCATGCAGGATTTTTTGTCAGCTTAAAGCCTTGTATAATAAGTGATAGAGTGTCATTGCTTCTTCCGGAGTCAGATTCATACAGCCGTTCATTTTTGCCGGAATGCTGACTGCCTGTTCTTTGAGTGCTTCGCCGGCTTCGGTGATTTCCACCAGAAGAACACGTTCATCTTCCTTGGAACGCTGTCGTCGGACATAGCCTTTTTCTTCCAGAGCTTTCAGCAGAGGTGTAAGCGTTCCGGAATCCAGATATAGCCGTTTGCCGAGTTCCTTGACGTTGATAGTTTTTACTTCCCAGAAAACCATCATAGCAATATACTGTGTATAGGTCAGATTGAGTGCATCCAGATATTTGTGATATTTTCTGATAATCTGCCGGGAACAGGCATAGAGAGGAAAACAGAGCTGATTTTCAAGTTTCAGAACATCATAATTTTTTTCTGTCATGATAATTCCTCATAAGCGGCACGGACAGCTTTGGCAAGCTGGTCAGCACAGGAAGTCGGTCTTCTGCCGCAGGTATTGCCGGAAAGTTTTTCTTCAATCTGTTCCACCGTCCAGCCGTCCAAAATTTTAGAGAGGGCTTTCAGGTTGCCGTTGCAGCCGCCCATGAACTGAATGTTATGAATCACATTGCCGTCAATATCGAATGTGATTTGCATCGGGCAAACGCCCTCAGGTTCGTAAACATATTCTTTCATCATGATAATAACTCCTTTATTTTGGATTCTAATTTTTCGGGTTTGTCGACAGGAGCGAATCTGTCAGTTACTTTTCCGTTTTTGTCGACTAAGAATTTTGTAAAGTTCCATTTGATATTACTGCCGAGCATACCGCCTTGCTGAGATTTCAGGAAGGTATAAAGAGGTGCTTCATTTTCGCTGTTGACTTCAATTTTGGAGAACTGTTTAAATGTTACACCATAGCGGGACTGACAGAAATCCACAATTTCCTCATCTGTGCCGGGAGCTTGCCCGCCGAACTGATTGCACGGAAAATCCAGAATTTCCAGACCATTGTCTTTATACTTTTCATATAAATCCTGCAATCCTTCATACTGAGGAGTAAAGCCGCATCCTGTAGCGGTATTGACAATCAGCAGAACTTTGTCTCTGTAGTCGGAAAGGGAAATCATATTGCCGTCAACGTCTTTCATAGTGAAATCATAAATACTGTTCATAGCAAAAACTCCTTTTAAATTAAATTTTTCTCAATTCGATTGAGTACAATTTAATTATATCATATTATATCTGGTTTGTCAAGTCTTTTTTAAAAAATATTATATTTTTTTATTTCATTATTCTATAAGATAAAATATTGCCGGACTGGTCAGACAAAAAGCTCCTGTCAAGCCGTCAGCATGACAGGAGCATGTTTTAGGATTTCCGGTTTTTCTTGCGCTGGATTTTATTTTCGTACATACGGGAGTCGGCTTCGTCCATCAACGTTTGTAGCTGGTCAGCTTCGCCAACTTTCTGACAGACATACCCAAGACTGACTTCTACCTGATAGGGCTTTCCAGATTCAGCATTGTACTGCATCAGAAAATCATGAATATACTGAATATATTCCTGCAAATCTTCTTCTGTGTAGTCATCACAGCCAATGACAAGAAATTCATCTCCGCCGGTTCTGGCACAGATTTCGTTCAGAGAAAAACAAGTATTCAGGGCGTTGGCAATCACAGAAATCGCATTGTCACCTTCGAGATGTCCATAAGTGTCATTGATGATTTTCAGTCCGTCTAAATCAGCAGCAAACAGCAACAGTTTCTTATTTTCAGAAGTCTGCGCTTTCCGGAAGATGCTGTCTGAATAATGCTGATAGCCATGCCGGTTGTAGATGCCGGTTAGGGTGTCACGCACAGATGCCGAAAATAACCGCTGATTAATAGAATTAAAATTGTTCTTCACACGCATGAATTCAAAAGCGTTGTTGAGATTTCGTGTCCAGTTATGATAGATAGCATCATATGCCCGGATTTTTTCACCATAGCCAAGAACGGTATAACCGAAACATCTTTCATTGAAATGCAACGGCGAAAAATAATAGGCACGGGGCTTTTCACGGTCGGCATGAAGTGCCGGAAGCAGGTCTTCCAGCGGAAAAACTTCGTCTGTCAGTCCGCCTTGCTGATTGGTGCATGTAATCCGCAGATGCATTTTTTCCGTATAGTGATTATAGTCTTCTTTTTTGTCAGAATTTTTTGAAATATCGTCCCACTGGTCACACATACAGAGATAGAAATCACAGAAGTTACTGATTAAATACAGGTGTTCCAGAATTTTGCCCAGCAGTGTGTTGAGTGTCGGCACAGAATTGAGCCTTTCTGCCATGGGAACATCTTCAAACAGTTTCCGGGCTTCTTCAATTTCATGAATTTCTTTCTGACGTTCTTCAAATTTCTGCTGAAAGTCCTTACCGCAGCCACAGCTTTCCGCCGGGACAAGGTAGCCTTTGTCAATTCTGACAGGTTCAGCATTTTCGCCTGTTATGAGTTCATGCAGTTTCAGAACGCCCTGTATCCCCATATCTATAATTGGTCTGACATAAGTTGTTACAGACGGAACATTTTCAGCGGCATCATTGCCGGCATCATAACTAGCAATCACAATATCCTGTGGTACTCTGTAGCCAAGTTTAATCAGACGGTTACAGAGTGTGATAGCAACTGTATCACAGCAGCAGACAACAGCTTCCGGCTGAGGAACTTTGCCGTCAGCAATTTCCTGTGCCAGTTCCAGAGCCGCCTGTTTCCAGAAATCGCCGTAAACAATATAGCCTTCTGGTATTTCCAGACCATGTGACTGCATGGCATTTTTATATCCCTGCGCCCGCATTTCTGCCTGCATATTGCCCTGAAATCCAGTCAGACAAAGAATCTTTTTCAGATGGTGCTGTTCAATGACATGATTCACAACCTGTTCAAAGCCGGTAATATCGTCCATCATGATACAGTGAAAACGAGAATCGTCACTTTCCAGCACCACAGACGGCATTTGCGGATTTTTGAGCAATTCTTTTTCAATTCTGTTTCTGAGAAAACAACTGTTGAATGCACACGGTGCATAGATTATACCGTCAAATACAGCATAGTTCACCAAATCAAAAATTTGGTTTTCGCCGAGCTGATATTCTGTTTCATTTTCGTAGCTCATGAAAGGCGCAAAAATACAGACATCATAATTCAGATATGCTGCCTGTGAGAGAATGCCTTCCAGAAACATATGCTGATAAGCACGCTGTACTACACCAGCCATCAGCACAGCAATTTTTTTCCGATTTTTCATACATATCACACCGTCACTCTATTTATAGATTTGTCTGCTGTTATTATCTTATTGTAACAGATAAATGCTGAATGTGCAATAGAAATTTTATGAACAAATCGTTTTCGCTGCCAAAAAACATGTCAGCTTTTTGTATATAATGACATTTGTTATTTTAGCGTGACGACTGTCACACCGTTTTCGCCTTCGCCATAAACACCGTTCCGGTATTCTTTTACACATTTCATAGATTTCAGTTTTTGCTGAACAGCATTTCTCAGAACGCCTGTACCTTTACCATGAATGATAGTCACTGTTCCGATATTGGCAAGCATAGCAGAAGAAATAAACTGTTCGACTTCATATACACCTTCCTCACAGGAGTAACCACGAATATCCAGTTCCATAGAGCCTTTGCGTTCGACTTTGGCGGAAACCTGATGAGATTTTTTCTTTTGCTGATTCTGCGATTTCTGATTTGTCCGGGAAGTGTCCAGAAGGCGCAGTCGGGAAATCTGAATTTTCATCTTCATGATACCCATCTGGACGAAAACAGACTCTGCATTTTCGCTGACTTCCGAACTGATAACAGCTTCCTGCTGTAAGTCGGCAATCAGCACTCTGTCGCCTTTTTTCAGGGGACGGGGGAGCACATATTCACCGTTTTCGTCAATACTGCCAATAACCGGATTCGCTGTTTTATACATTTCTCGTAACTGCTGTGTACTTGCCGACTTGACAGAAGATACCCGGCTTGCAAAATCAGCTTTTTCCTTATCTTTGCGGAGCTGTTCGAGTTCATCAAGCAGCGCATTCGACTGTGCCTTTGTCGATTCCACAATTCGGCTTGCCTGAGCGGCAGCACGTTCAATCGTTTCTTTTTCTTCTTCAAGAATCTGATTTCGTTTCTGTTCCCATTCGGATTTTAAGTTTTCGGCTTCACGGCGGAATTTTTCAGCCTGTTCTTTTTC
>DJXC01000225.1 GCA_002449575.1 Ruminococcus sp. UBA7014 | reverse complement strand
TGAACAGGAGCTGACTGCTATGCCGGATTTTGAAATCACTGATGAAGGCATCTTAAAAAAATATAATGGTCATGAGGAACATGTCATCATTCCGGAACATCTGATTTATATCGGCACACATGCGTTTTATAACTGTGATTTTATCAAAAGCATTACATTTCCGGATTCTGTCATACATATCTGGAAATCTGCCTTTCAGGGCTGCCGGAATCTGGAAGAAGTCATTCTGCCGGAGTATCTGGCAGATATTGGAGAAGGTGCATTTTGTCAGTGTCAGAATCTAAAAAAAATAACATTTCCCAGACGACTTGAAAAAATCGGCAAAGATGTCTTTCTTGGCTGTGTCAGTCTGGAACAGGCAGTTCTGCCGGACAGTGTTTCCGAACTCGGACAAGGCGCATTTCAAGGCTGTGAAAAGCTCAAATCTGTCAGACTGCCAAAACATCTTACAGAACTGAAAAGTTACCTGTTCAGCTATTGTGCTTCGCTGACGGAAATCGAAATTCCGGAAACTGTAACCAAAATCGGAACACAGACATTCTGGAACTGTCAGGGACTTTCCGAAATTCATCTGCCGGACGGACTGGAATTTATCAGTAATGATGTAATCTATGATTATCAGCGTCCCTGCTGTTATTTTACTTACAGAGGCATTCGGTTTTCCGGCAGTCGGGATGCTGGTACTTGTGTATATATGATAGCGAATCATAATTTTCATGTGAATGTGCCGATTACAAAAAAAGTCTGGATTATATCACAGATGTATCAGCAGAACCCTACAGAAGAAAATCTGCTTCAGTACCTGAAAGAAGAATTTCCAAATCATATTAAAACCATGATTGAAGAAAATCAGACGAATACACTCAGGCAGATTCTGGATATAGGACAGATGATTCAGAAAGAAAATATTGACGAACTTATCCGTTATGCGATTGATAAAAAATCCTATGAAACACAGATTATGCTGACGGATTACAAGCGGAAACAGTTCGGCTTTGAAAGTGCTGAAGAAAAAGCAAAAGGCTTGTTACTGGAGTAAATGCAGAAGTTCTTCCGGACGGGAAATGATTTTCTGTGCGCCGTGACGGAGCAGAAATTCCCGGTCACGAAATCCCCATGCTACACTGATGCAGGACATTCCGGCATTTTCGGCGGTTTCAATATCAACATCAGAATCGCCGATATAAATTGCTTTTTCTTTGGAAATCTGTAAAGCCTGTAACACTGCCTGAACTGCATCCGGAGCAGGTTTCCGCCGAATCCCTTCACGTTCTCCGGCAACGGCATCAAACATGCCCGGAAAATAATCTTTGCATAATATCTGAACAGCATAGTCTGCTTTATTGGAAACAACGGCTGTTTTCATGCCTGACTGCCGAAGTTTCTGTAAAACTTCCGGAATGCCGTCATAAGGTCTGGTATTATCGGCACAGTGCTTTTCATAATATTCTGTAAAAACCTGATGTACCTGACGAATCTGTTCTTCCGGAGTCTGTGCCGGAACAGCACGTTCTATCAGTTTCCGGATACCATTTCCGACAAACTGACGGATTTCATCCTTTGTCCGTTCCGGAAAGTCACACTGTTTCAGCGCATAATCTGTACTGCGGTATAAATCCTCCAGCGTATTCAGAACTGTGCCGTCAAGGTCAAAAATGATTAGCTGGTAATTCATGAAACAGTTTCCTCCTGTTTTCCGGATTTCAGGGCAGGCGCAAACCCTCGGAAAGAAACTTCACTGGTGAGCATTCCCAGTTCTTCTATAGAAAACGAAAGATTTCCTTTCAGCCATTCCCGATAGGTTTCAAGTGTTCCGGTCAGTACAAAACGACTGTATAATTTCATCACATCTTCCGAAACAAGTACTTTGTTTTTATACATGTTGCAGATGCCAAGTGTCAGGGCTTCTTTGCTCTGTTCCCAGAACGAACCGTAATAATCCATGTTGGCAATATGCTGAAAAAATGCAAGATTATCCGTAATAATCTGATTCATTGCCGAATACAGGCTGACAGTGTTGAAATTCTGATTGAAAAAATCCTGCTTTTCCAGAATTGACAGCAAACGGCTGATAAGCTGCTGTGTGTAATCCCGAAGTACATCATCTGTTGTATCATAGTGCAGATAGAATGTTTTTCTGTCAATATTGGCTTTTCGGGCAAGTTCTGTAATGGTCATTTTCATGCTTTTTTTTTCCATTAACAAGTCAAGATAGGCTTTCTGGATAGCAGCACGGGTTTTCTGAACTCTTTTGTCCATATTTTTATACTCACTTTCTGCAAAAATGATGAATAATCACCATTATATTGAATACTGGCAATTGATTTATTCTTCTGTTTATATTATAATACTCATATGGGGAAAAGTCAAGAGAAAGGACAGATTTTCATGATAAAACAAAGGGAAACGACATCTTCACGCTGTGATGCCCGGACATATGTCCGCCGTGCGATTTGTCAACAGGCAAAAAAACTGGAACAGGAAGGCAGAATCAATATCACAAAGACATTCAGTCAGCATGGAGACTGTTCTGTATTTGAACACTGTGCCAATGTTGCCTATGTCAGTTGTATGCTCTTCCGGCAGATGCATATAGATGCCGACTGGGAAGAATTAATCAGAGGTTCGCTTCTGCATGATTATTTTCTGTATGACTGGCATAACCGCCGCACATGTCACCCCGCACATGCGGTGTATCATCCAACACTGGCACTCCATAATGCCCGGAAAGATTACAAGCTGACAAAAAAAGAAGAAGATATTATTTTACATCATATGTTTCCGCTGACCATCCTGCCGCCGAAAAGTAAGGAAGCGTGGATGGTATGCCTTGCAGATAAACTCTGTGCCATGACGGAAACATTCGGAAAGGTGTGGGTAAGATGACACTGGAATATCTGTTTTTAAATTTTATGCTGTACAGCTTTGCAGGCTGGGTATTTGAAACAACTGTTTGTTCTTTATGGGAAAGCGGCTGCTTTCTGAACAGAGGTTCTCTGCTCGGTCCTTATTGTCCTGTATACGGTGGCGGAGCATGTTTCGGCATTCTTCTGGGTTTATATATCCAGAATCCTGTCAAATTATTTTTCTTTTCGGCAATTCTGTGTATTGCTGTAGAGTATACAGCCGCCTGTGTGCTGGAAAATATCTTTGGTATGAAACTGTGGGATTATACCGGCATGGCATTTCAGATTCAGGGCAGAATTTGTCTGCTGGGATTCCTGTTTTTCGGTACAGCATGTACTACTATCAGCAAGCTGATTTTCCCGTATACTAAAGCAATGTTTGACAGTACCAATCCGAAACTGCTGCATTTTATCGCTGTCAGTCTGGCAGTGATTCTGGCACTGGATATTCTGCTTTCTGCACTGGCATTCCGCCGTGCAAACAAAGTGCTTTACAGATTTTACATTCGCTGGCACGCTTCCCTGAACCGTGAATTCAGAAGTTTATCCTATGGAATGCAGAGAAAATGCCCGGAATGGCTTCTGGAAGATTTGTCCGACATGCAGGAAATTATCCTCGACAAAAATCGTACGCTCTGCATGAAACAGGAACAGCAGAAAGAAAATCTGATGGCAAATCTGCAAAGATTTAAAAAATCCTGAAAATCAGGCAAATTTCACAAACCGGAGAACTGTTTCTCCGGTTTTTTGTTTGAAAATTATGTGAAAAATCATAAAAATCACTTGAATTTTTTGTGTAAATATGCTATAATAAAATATATCAAAACCGAAATGAGGTGTGCTTTTATGGATGAAGAACAATTCATGCTTGACACTGTCGTGCAGATTACCCCTGCACAGCAAAAAGAACTTGTCAATGTCTTTCATGAATTTATAGAACTGGAACATTTATATACTTCCGCTTCAGAACTTGTCAAGACACAGCTTAGTATTTATGATTCTGAATTCAGTCTCAAATTCAAGCGGAATCCGATTCACAGTATTGAAAGCCGTATCAAGTCACCGCAGAGTATTGTCGGAAAACTCCAGAAAAAAGGACTGGAACTTTCTGCCAAATCTGCACAGAAAAATTTAATGGATATTGCCGGTGTGCGTGTCATCTGCTATTATGTTGATGATATTTATGCCATTGCAGAACTGCTCAACATGCAGAGAGAATATAAAATTGTCAAGATTAAGGACTATATCAAAAATCCGAAGCCCAGCGGTTACCGGAGTCTGCATGTCATTCTGATGGTACCTGTCTATCTGGCTACTCAGAAAAAAGAAGTCCCTGTCGAAATTCAGATAAGAACAATTGCTATGGACTTCTGGGCAAGTCTGGAACATCAGCTTCACTATAAAACAAAATCTGTTGTTTCGGAATCCATCAAGAAAGAACTCCAGAACTGTGCCGAAATTATCGCCGAAACTGATTTGAGAATGCAGGATATCTACGACCAGATTAACGAACTGGATTAATCAGATAAATTTTTCATTAGTTTTTAGAAAACTATTGCAATTTCCGGAAGAATCCTGTATAATAAAAGTAATTGCTTTTGTAAGCAAAAAAATAATTTTTTAAAGGAGAGTTATCCCCATGTACAAAGATTTAATTGACACTATCGGCTACATTGAAAGCGTTGACCCCGAAGTCGGCGCAGGTATGCAGAAGGAACTCGCCCGTCAGAGAAGAAACCTCGAACTCATTGCCAGTGAAAATATTGTTTCTCCGGCTGTGATGGCAGCAATGGGCAGTGTGCTGACAAACAAGTATGCAGAAGGCTATCCGGGCAAGCGTTATTATGGCGGCTGTGAATGTGTCGATATTGTAGAACAGATTGCAATTGACAGAGCCTGCAAACTGTTTGGCGCAAAGTATGCAAATGTACAGCCGCATTCCGGCGCACAGGCAAATACTGCTGTTTATGTTGCTGTTCTTCAGCCGGGTGATACTGTTCTCGGTATGAGCCTCGATGACGGCGGACATCTGACACACGGTTCACCTGTCAATATTTCCGGTAAGTACTTCAACTTCGTGTCTTATGGACTTGATGACGAAACCGAAACTATCAACTATGATGATGTGCAGAAACTCGCTGAAGAAAACAAGCCGAAACTGATTGTTGCCGGAGCTTCCGCTTATCCCCGTGCAATTGATTTCAAGAGACTGTCCGAAATTGCAAAGTCTGTCGGTGCATTATTAATGGTAGATATGGCACATATCGCCGGACTGGTTGCGGCTGGTGTACATGAATCTCCTGTGCCTTATGCAGATATTACGACTACTACGACACATAAGACTTTAAGAGGTCCTCGTGGCGGTCTGATTCTGACCAATGATGAAACACTGGCTAAGAAAATCAATTCTGCTGTATTCCCCGGTACACAGGGCGGTCCTCTGATGCATGTCATTGCAGCAAAGGCTGTCTGCTTTGGTGAGGCTCTTAAGCCCGAATTCAAGGCATATCAGCAGAAGATTGTTGAAAATGCCAAGGCTCTGGCAGATGGTCTGCTTAAGAGAGGTTTCAATCTGGTTTCCGGCGGTACAGATAATCATCTGATGCTCGTTGACCTGCGTCCGTTCAGCATTACCGGAAAAGAACTCGAACACCGCCTTGATGAAGTGTATATCACTGTCAACAAGAATGCGATTCATAAAGACCCTGAAAAGAAGTTTGTCACCAGCGGTATCAGAATCGGCACACCGGCAGTCACTACCAGAGGTCTGGGTGTAGAAGAAATGGACAAAATTGCAGAATATATCTATCTGTGCTGTACTGATTTCGAGAACAAGGCTGATGAAATCCGTGCAGGTGTGACAGAAATCTGCAAGAAATTCCCGTTGTACGAATAATTCCGCAATAGAAAACCCCTGTCTGTCGGTGAATTCCGGCAGACAGAAATTTTCCAAAGAAAGGATTTTTTATCAAAGATGAAAGAATTAAGTGCATTTGAAAAACAGTTTCAAAAAGAATTTTTTTATCAAAGCAATAAGGAATTTCAGTTAAGAGATAAAGATTTAAAAGAAGGCTATTGGAGCATTTTTCCATCTCCTAATCCGAAAAAAGGCAGCGCATGGGCTAACTGCTATTATCATTTTGAAATTCTCTGGGAAAATTCCAAATCGCTCTGTCAGGCGGAAAAGATTCATGTACAGGCTCATATTGACCAAAGAAATAAAAATGATAAAAATGTGAACCTGACAAATGAATTTGAACATAAGCTTCAAACCGATATGGAAACGCTGAATCAAAAACTGAGTGAGAAAAAGGAAAACGGTGTACTATGCACAGAATCAGTAAATGCTGATTTCTCCGACTTTCATTCAAGTATAGATACAATAAAGCGCATCTTAGATGTTTTGCATAGCGACCCATTTCAGGAATGCAAAAAAATTGCAGATAATTATAAATCATAATAGGCGGACACGGTTCGCCTTTTGTTTTTAAAAGGTGAATTTTCATGAAAATTCGTGTATACGCTCTGGAATATGTCCTGATGCTCGTTATCGTCACAGTTTCTTCAGTGATATTTGCACTGAAAGAACACAGCCTGTTTCCGGTTCTGTTTTATTTGCCTGTGATGATATTTATGATTTTTATGATAATTTGGGAATGGAAAAACTGTCTGATTTTCGATACCGATACGGAAGAAATTTTTCTGGAACAGCAGTGGATTCCTGTTGATGAGATTCTGGAAGTCCGTGAAGCATATTATCCGAAAGGCAACAGTAGATTGTTTTTTGTTCTGCCGGACAGGACAGTCATCCGGGATGTCTCAAAATTTGCCTATAATTTGAAATATCTGAAAATTTTTTTACAAGCCCATGACATTACAATTCAGGAGGAGGAGTCAAGATGGCATTAAAAAAGAAAAAAAATCAGCAGGATGATTCTGAAAAATTACAGTCTCTTTTACAGTCGTGGGATATCCAGCTTCCAGAGAAAGAGAAAAAATCCGATTTTCCGGAAACTTCTATGAGTGACTTTCCGACAGCTGACTTTCCGGAAATGAAATCAGAAGCGTTTCCAGCTGTGACGGGATTCAGAAAAGAAACTCCAAAACCAGAAGTACAAACCGTTTCCCTCCA